>DATMXY010000073.1:0-10816 GCA_035561275.1 Anaerovoracaceae bacterium
ATATAACATATTCTGGAAGATGTCAAGGAAACTGTAATGAAATGGGAGGAGGTAACCTTTGAAGAGAAAAGTACTTGCGCTGACGCTAACTTTTGTATACATATTTCTGTCTCTGCCTGCCGTCGCATACGCCAACGCGGCCGAGCCGCCGGCCCTTGTCGTCATCGTAAAAAACGCTCCTGAGGATATTAGCCTCGCAATCGTCGGCGATAATGGCTTAAAAGAAGCGCGGAAAAAAACAGCCGTCTGGGAAACCTGTTACGCCTTTTACCACAGCAGTATTGGAGACGGGGATAAAGTAACGCTGAGCGTATCGGGAAACGACGAGAGCTACAAACTAACCGTCGACCCGCAATATTTAAATGGATACAACAGTATTGTCACGCTGGATTTTGACCGGCGGACGCTGGAAGAAGGAAAGCTGCTGTCCCGGTCCATCCTTTTGGTTACGCTGCGCGTAATCCTGACTTTGCTCATTGAAGGGCTGATCTTCTTTGCATTCGGATTCCGCAGGAAGAGCAGCTGGATCAATTTTGTACTAATCAATTTACTGACGCAGGGGGGCCTGAACATCGCATTGAACAACGACGTAACCCCATTCAGCAGTTACTTGATTTTCAGCCTCATCCTGATGGAGTTCCTTGTGCTTGCGGCAGAGCTGGCCGCTTTCCTTACCGCTGTGAAGGAGCACAAAGCTGCCCGCCGCGCCGTTTACGTACTGGCCGCCAATCTGGCAAGCCTGGTGCTGGGAGGCTATTTGATCACGGTATTGCCGGTATAATTTCATATTTACAGAGCAAAGTTACATGATATAATAAAGCAACAGGGGGCGGACAGCCTTCTGAATCCAAAGAAGAGGAAAGGAGATTGAATTATGGCGGAGTATGAATGCAAGGTTTGCGGTTACATTTACAGCGAAGCGGAAGGCTGCGAAGAGCAGGGAGTTGCTCCCGGAACGAAATGGGCCGACGTACCCGATAGTTTTGAATGCCCGTTATGCGGAGCCGGTAAGGAAGATTTCGAACAAAAATAATAACGAGGTTTTTCTACTGGTGCGTTATAACATAAAAAACGTCGCCCTGCCAAAAGCAGGGCGATTTTGTACGGATTCATCGGAGAAATGCATGAATAGCATAAAAACAGAAAATAAAGGAATCCTTTTAATACACGGTTTTGCCGGAGATCCGGGAGAGGTTGCGCCTCTCCGGGAGCATCTTATTCAGCGGGGCTATTATGTTAAAAGCCCGCTTTTGCCGGGACACGGTCTGACGAAGAGCGATCTTTCAAAGACGACCCATAAGGAATGGATCACGGCTGCGGAGCAGGCATATTTTGACCTTTCCGGGAAATGTGGCAGGATCGTCGTAATCGGCTTTTCCATGGGAGGGCTGATTGCCGTGAATCTGTGTAAATACAGCTTTTCAGGGCTGGTAACCGTCAATATGCCCATCTATTACTGGAATCCCGGGATCATTGCGGCAAATCTGATAACGGATTTCAGGCATTACGGGAAAAAATACCTGATCGCTTCCACGGATAAGTCCTTTTTCTCCATGGTCGAATTCCAAAGGCTGCTGACAAAGACCAAACCCCTGCTCGGCAATATCGCCTGCAAAACCATGGTGGTGCAGGCCCTGGACGACGATACGGTGCATCATAGAAGCGCAGACTTTATCCTGAAAAAGGTCCGTACCGCAGAGACCGTTTTTAAGCTGTCCCGCGGCGGCCATCAGATCTTCCACAGCGAAAGCGGCGAAGAGGTCTGCCAGGCCGTCGAAAGCTTTGTCCGGACCTGCTGACCGGCCGCTGACGGCCCTTGGCCTGCCGGGTCGGCAGTTTTTGGACCGGCCGGCTAACGGCCTTCCATCCTGTAATCCCGCGGAGAAACGCCGAATAGTTTTTTGAATACCTTGCTGAAATAATTGGGGTCGTTATAGCCGCAGGCCAGGGCGACCTCAGAAGATCGCATGGCCGTATTGCTGAGCAGGTGCCGTGCTCTTTTCATTCTGGAGCTTGTCAGGAAATCAATGAAGCTTTCGCCTGTTTCCTGATGGAACAACTGACTGAAGTAAGCGGGGCTGATATTGACGTGGGCTGCGGCGTCCACCAGGGACAGGCTGACGGAACCGCAGTGGGTCTCGATATATTCTTTCGCCGCGGCGATGATATTCCCGTATTTGTTATTTTTCTGCTGCTCTCGAAAACGGAATACATCCACGAAGATCACTTTTACCGTCTTTATGAACAACTCAACGGCGTCGTTTCCGGGAAAAGAAGAAAATCCAAACAGGTGATCGCCGTTTGCCACCTCGTTGAAATTGCCCCCCATCTCTTCGACGAACTCTTTTGCCAGTGAAATGATCTGGATCCCGGAATAGACAAAGTTGATATTGTTCAGCTTCTGAGCCTCCAGCTTTGCGGAGAGCTTTTCCAGATAGGAATCAAGATCTTCCGCGGTCCCGAATTTCAGGATGCTGAGCAGGGAGTTCCGCTCCGAATTGATGATAAAATTCTGGTTAAGCAGGGCTTCGTTCACATCGTCGATGCAGGACACGGAATGCTCGGTGGAATTTGCCTTTAAAGATATGACGAACTGCGCTTCGCTCAGGGATTGAGGCAGATCGGAAATATCCTTCCGGACCGAGCCGATGCTGCAGACGCAGAAGAATTCCGCGTCTGATTTCGTAACCGCTTTTATGATTTCATTGCATACCTGCTGGCAGAAAGAACTTGTTTCATCCTTTACGATCATGTTCAACGTCTTTGAATCGGAGAAAAAATACAAAATATTATCATAGTTCCCCAGCAGCATGGACACGTGCCCGTTCAAATTCAGAAGGCTGATATAATTGACGTCCGTCTCGCTCCGGAATTCGACTACGGCGCACTGATAAGTTCCGGCGCGCAGATCGATCTCATATTTCCGCGCGGCCTGGAAGACGTCTTCGTTGACCATGAGGCCGTGGGCAAGGTCGCTGAGAAATTTCTGCCGCTGCGTGTTAAAGTAGTGCCGGGAGTCGGCCTGAAGGACCTGGAGCTTCGCATTCTGCATTTTATTCGCGTCGATTTCCCCTGCGACTTTTTCCAATGTTTCCAGCAGGTCCGCAGCGCTCAGGGGTTTGACGAGATATTCCGTGACTCCCATGCTCATAGCCTTTTTGGCGTATTCAAACTCGCTGTATCCGCTGATGATGACAACCTTGATATGCTTGAATTTACCGGAGATTTTCCTGCTGAGCTCAAGGCCGTCCATAAAAGGCATCTGAATGTCGGTGACGACGATGTCGATTTCATTTCCGGCCTTTTCGATGAATTCCCACGCGTCTTCCCCGTTGCCGGATTCGCCCAGCAGGTGGAACCTTCCGCTGTACCAGAGATCGCTGTTCTTGACATTCTCACGAACCATGTATTCGTCTTCTACAAAATAAACATTGTGGACCATATCAATTCTCCTTGTATGGGACTGTGATTTCGAAGGAAGTGCCGACGTCCTTTTCGCTGTTTATGTTAAAGGAAATCTCTTTTCCGAAAAACAGGATCAATCGCTGCTTCACATTGCTGAGGCCGTAGCCGCCGGATTTGGAAGCGTCATCTTTTTCAAGACATTTTTTTAAGCCTGAAAGCGCCGCCGGCTCCATCCCGATCCCGTTGTCGCTGATCCATATCGCAATTTTCGAATCGTCCTCCCGCATGATTTTAACGGTCACCATTCCCTTTTCATCCTGTCGGAACCTCTTGTTCTTGATCCCGTGAT
Organism: Anaerovoracaceae bacterium; assembly: GCA_035561275.1. GTDB lineage: Bacteria > Bacillota > Clostridia > Peptostreptococcales > Anaerovoracaceae > Anoxybacterium. The sequence continues at coordinate 3,755 of DATMXY010000073.1, forward strand.
AAATGCAGTTTTCCACGATGGGCTGCAGGATGATAGGCGGGAACAGACCGTTCTTCACCGATTCATCCACAGACACCTCATAGTCCAGAATGTCGGCGTACCGCATGGACATGATCGTCAGATAACTTTGTATATGTTCCGTTTCGTTGGCTACGGAGACCGCCTCCAGCCCCCTCCCCAGCGTCAGCTTATAGAATTTCGAAAGCGCGATGATCAGCTCGATGACCTGCTTGTTCTGATTATTTTCGGCCGCCCATAGCACGCTGTCCAGCGTATTGTATAAAAAATGGGGGTTGATCTGGGCCTGAAGGGTTTTTAATTCCGAACGTTTCATATTTTCCTGGTCCTGGATCACCGTTGAAAGGAGGGATTTGATATCCCTTACCATCTTGTCAAAGCTGCGGTACAGCTGGGTAATTTCGTCGTTCCCTTCAATGGGAACCTGGATATCAAGGTTTCCCTTGGCGGCGCCTTCCATCAGGACCGACAGTCTCTTGATGGGCCTGGTCAGGGACTCGGAAATGATGGAGTTGATGATGAACGCCAAAAATATGGATACGAAGACCGCCATGACAATTGCTGCGGAAATCTGATAGCTGGGGTACTTTACGGTGGACAGGGGGGTCGTATAGATGACCTTCCATCCCGTCGAAGCAAGGGTGTTAAAGACCACCAGATTCTTTTGAAACCGAAAAATCCCGGTGGGCTCGTTCTTTTCCACAACCCTGTCGACGACGGCCGAGGAAGAGTAGTCATAATCGGAAAAGATGATTTCGCCCGCCTTGTTGATGATCACGATGGAACATTCGCTGGAAAGCTTGGAGGAATCCAGGATCTCCTGGATGAAATCCTTGTCGATCCCGATGGCGAGGACCCCGCAGACCTCGTTGGTTCCGATTTTAAATACGGAGGTCGCCACGTAAACATTGTTCTTATAATTGTTATATACGGAATTGGGGAAGTCTTCCGAGATAATGTGGTATTCCCTGGGAGCCTCCAGCACAGACTGGATGGAGTTGTAATGTCCGAAGCCTTTATCCAGGACAAAATACCCGTTTTTCTCCGAAATGCAGTTGCCGTTGATCCCGATGAGGATCATGTCGACGATATGGGAGTTATCTTTCTGAACCGTGCGCAGATCGTTGAATACGTCCACCATGGCTTTGGCGTTTTCATAAATGTCGTCGGGCGAGCTGCTGTTGATAAAGGAAAGGGCCTCGTATGACTTGGAAACCTTCAGCAGGGTCGTCGCCTCGTCAAAGGACAGGTTGACGTTGGTATTGACCGTATCCGCGGTCTGATTGATATAGGTCTGCATGGAATGATAGACATAATTGTTGATTTTTGAAATCGATATGATGCCGATAATCCCGATAGGGATGATGGAGAACAAAGTAAAAAGGAGAACAATTCTGCGTTTCAGGGATACATTTTCAAGATAGTGCTTTCTCATCGGTTCCATTCCTCACAGATCCTGTTGATACGACTGCCGGTCGCCTGACGGTGAATTGCACATGGCGGTTCAAATCAAACAAGTCGATTTAAACGGCGGCGCCAGTCCCCTGATTCCGTATCTGACACCTATCTATCTTAAGTTTACACGAATTTTAATAAAACGGAATAGGGGAAGGGGAACTTCGAAAAATATTCCTTGTTTTTCCAAATATAGTTTATATTTTTCCCCGGGGCAAAGGTGCTAATATAGGTCTGTCAAATACCTTTAGAGTATATAGGAGGGAAAAATGAAAAAGAAAGTTTTGGCTATTCTGCTGATCCTGACTATGGTTTTCACCACCGCGGCGTGCGGTTCAAAAGAAGCGGCCAGCGAATCATCAGACCAGGAGACGAAAGAAAGAACCTTTGCGGTCGTATTCCCCATCGTCCACCCGTTCTTTGAACCCATCGGCGTTGCGGCGGAGGATTACGGAAAAGAACTGGGCATCAAGGTCATTACAAAGGCGCCCGACAAGTCTGATGCGCAGCAGCAGATCGAGATCATGGAAAATCTCATTGCCATGAAAGTTGACGGAATCGCCATCGGACCCACCGATACTTCAGCCCTTGTTCCGACCATCGACAAAGCCATCGACGCCGGAATCAAAGTGATCTGTTTTGAATCGGACGCGCCGGAGAGCAAGAAAGCCTCCTTCATCGGAACGAACAATTACAACGCAGGCCGTCACATGGGCGCCGTCATTACGGAAAAGCTCGGCGGAGAGGGCAAGATCCTCATCCTGACAGGACTGCCCACCCAGCTCAGCCTGAATGAAAGGATCCGCGGGATCAAGGAATACCTGGCTGAGGAATCGCTGGGAATCGAGATCGCGGACACCCAGTCCAGCGAGGGCGATCCCCAGAAAGCGGTTACCGCCGCGGAGAACATGATGCAGGCCCACCAGGATTTCAAGGCGATGATCGGCATAGACGCAACGGCGGGACCGGCAATGATCTCCATCTGGAAGGCGAAAGGCTGGCAGAACAGCACAGACAACATGATCATAACCTTCGACGATATGCCGGATAATCTTCAGGGGCTCAGAGACGGGTATGTCACGGGAATCGTATCTCAAAGGCAGAATTCCTGGGGAGAGGGCGTCATAAACATGCTGAACGATCTCTGCGACGGGAAGCAAATCGAAAGCTATATCGACACAGGCACCATCGAGGTTACACAGGCTAATATCGATACCTATCTGGGCGAACCGTCCTATGTAGAGCAATAAACATATGAAGGGCTGTAACCGCTGCGGTTACAGCCCGGATTTTATCTGAAGGAACCGCCGTGGCCGGCCGGGTTTAAGGGCATTTCCAGATACTTTTTAGGAGAACGAATATGAGCGATCATCATTTTGGAACAAAAGTCAATACCCTGATCCAGCGAAGAGAAAGCTTCATGCTGCTGATTCTGATCTTTGTGTTTGTCGTCATGTCATTTCTGGCGCCGGATACTTTCTTCACCCAGGAAAACATGTTCAATATCCTGAAGCAGATCAGCCTGATTTCAATCATCGCCATAGGCCAGACCTTCATCATGATCACCGGCGGCATCGATTTGTCCGTCGGCTACTCCCTGGGCCTGGCCGGCATCGTGATGACCAAATTTATGGGCCTGGGCCTGGAACCCGGCCTGGCCATCGGCCTTGGGCTGATCACGGGAGTAAGCGTCGGTTTCCTGAACGGGCTGCTGATCACAACGCTGAAGCTTCCGCCCTTTATCGTGACCCTCGGCATGGCGAATATCGCCAGAGGCTTTACATACGTTATTACAAAGGGCTTCCCCATCGCGCTGGATAATCAGTTTGTATCCGACCTCGGAAACGGATACTGGGGACCCATCCCCATCATGACAGTCATCATGCTCCTGCTGGTGCTGATTGCCCATTTTATGCTTTCCAGCACCACTTTCGGAAACCGGATCCTGGGGATCGGCGGAAATGAGACGGCGACCCTCCTGTCGGGCATCAGCGTGAAAAAATATAAGATATCGGTTTACACCATCACCGGCCTGCTCTGCGGTATTGCCGGGACTATCATGGTAGGCCGGCTGAACGGAGGAAATCCAAACGCCGGACTGAATTTCGACATGGATTCCATTGCCGCCTCCATCGTCGGCGGTACGGCGCTGGCCGGCGGAGAGGGCACCATCGTCGGCACCATCATCGGAGCGCTGCTTCTGGGCACGATCCGTAACGCCCTGGTTCTTTTGAATGTCAATATGTATTGGCAGACTGTGGTGGTCGGCGTCATCATTATTGCCGTCTGCGGGATCGACAATTATGCCCAGTCAAAGAAAAAATCGTAGGCGGTGAAGGGTATGAGCGAATATGTATTGAGAATGATCGGCATCGAAAAGAAATTTCCGGGCGTAGTCGCTTTAGACAAGGTGGACTTCGACCTGATCCGGGGAGAAATGCACGCGCTGGTGGGCGAAAACGGCGCGGGCAAGAGCACGCTGATGAAGGTTTTGGGTGGCGTATACGCTCCCGACGGCGGCGTGATCGAAATCAATGATAAGGCCGCCTCCATCACAAAACCGGCGGATTCCATCGAAAACAAGATCGGAGTCATCTATCAGGAGTTTAACCTGGTTCCATCCCTGAACGTATATGAAAATCTCTTCCTGGGAAGGGAAATCACAAGGGCCGGACTCGGGAGGCTGAGCAGAAAGGAAATGCTGGAAGCCGCCCGGAAATCCATGGAGAAACTGGGGGTCAGGAATTTTGACTGTACAAGGAAGGTAAAGCTGCTGAGCGTTGCGATGCAGCAGCTGGTAGAGATCGGGAAGGCGATCTTCAACGATATCGACATCCTCGTTATGGATGAGCCTACGGCCGTATTGACCGACCGGGAAACGGAGAGCCTTTTCCGCGTGATCGAAGAGATCCGGAAAAAGGGGATTTCAATTATTTACATCTCCCACCGGCTGGAGGAAACCATCGCCCTCTGCGACCGGATCACCGTCCTTCGCGACGGAAAATTTGTGGAGACCATGGACAATTCGAAAAGGGATGTGAAAAAAGAATACATCGTCAGCAGGATGGTGGGACGGGAGCTGCTGGACTACTATCCCAAAAGGGATTTTCAATACTCCGACGAAACTGTTTTTGAAGTGGCGGGGCTGTCTCAGGAACAGTATTTCGAACCCATCAGCTTCAAGCTGAAAAAAGGTGAGGTTTTAGGGTTTTCAGGCCTTGTGGGCGCCGGAAGAACAGAAATCATGAAAACGATCTTTGGAGAATACAAAAAAAGCGCAGGGCACATTCTGATCGGAGACAGGGAAGTGAGCATCAAAAGTCCCGGAGACGCCATCCGGCACGGGATCGCGTTTGTGCCGGAGGACAGGAAGCGGGAAGGGCTGCTTCTTGCCATGGGTATGGACGACAACATCTGTCTGGCTTCCCACAAGGCGCTTTCGGTACTGGGGAAATTCATTCCGGCCAGGAAAAGAGCGCTGGTGAGCAGGTCTTTTGAGCAGATGCAGATCCGTCCCATGGACCCGAAACGAAAAGCGAAAAACTTCAGCGGCGGAAATCAGCAGAAGGCCATCATCGCCCGCTGGATCGCCACAAAACCGAAGGTTTTTATTTTGGATGAACCGACAAGAGGAATTGACGTCGGCGCCAAAAGTGAGATATACACGCTGATGAACAAACTGGCAAAAGAGGGCGCGGGCATTATCGTCGTTTCCTCGGAGCTGCTGGAGCTGATCGGGATCTGCGACCGGATCATCGTGATCCGGGAAGGTAAGATTTCCGGCGAACTCCTGCGGGATGAATTCGACCAGGACGCCATCATGAAGGCGTCGGTGATTTAAAATAGGCGCCGGTGAACCAAGGTGAAGGCGCCGGTATTACTGGAGGGTGAATATGAAAAAATATCTGCAATATATCAACGGCCTTTGGGTCGAAAACAAAGAGACATTTCTTTCATACAACAAGGCGAACGGTCAGGCGATAAATGAATTCTGCTCCGCCTCTCCGGAGAACGTGGATGAAGCGTGCAAGGCGGCAAGGGCCGCCGCGAAGATCTGGGCGGGTATGGACGCGGACTCCCGGGCGGAATATATGATGAAGGCGGCTTCCATTATGAGAAGCAGACAGAGGGAGATGGCGGAACTGGAAGCGGCGGAAACGGGGAAGCCGGTCTACGATACATACAACTTTGATACGCGGGTCTCCATATGGGCCTTTGAATATTTTGCCAACCTGGCCAAGGAAATAAAAGGAGAGGTCATTCCTCTGGGGGATATCAATTACAGGGATTTTGATTTCGTGACTTATGAACCCTACGGAGTGGCGGCGATCATTGCGCCCTATAACTTCCCGCTCCACTTGCTGACCAGAAGCCTGGCCCCGGCGCTGGCCGCCGGGAACACCTGCGTCATGAAGGCCGCGTCCGTGACCCCGAGCACCACCGCCATTATGGCGGAGATTTTTGAAGAGGCGGGTTTCCCGGCGGGAACCGTCAATGTCCTGCACGGGCCGGGCAGTACGGTGGGAAGCGCTATCGTATCCCATAAAGAGGTGGACGTGATCGGGTTTACCGGCTCGGAGGCCGTGGGCCGCGAGCTGATGAGGCTGGCGGCTTCCTCTCCTGTCATTAAAAAATGCGTGCTCGAGCTTGGAGGCAAAGGTCCCGCTATCGTCGAACCCGACGCAGACCTCGAAATTGCAACCACCGCCCAGATCGAAGGCTTCACCTTCAACCAGGGTGAGGTGTGCTGCGCCATCACCCGGGTGATCCTCCACGAGGATATTTACGATCAGTATCTGGAATTGCTTGCGAAAAAGTGCGGTGAAATAAAAATCGGCGACCCGCTGGATTTTGATACCAGGATGGGGGCGCTGATCAGTGAAGGACACCTGCAGAAGGTGGACGCCTATGTAAAGGAAGCCGCAGAGAATGGCGCCGGCATTTATTACGGAGGGAAGCGGTATGTGGAAGGCGCCTGCAAGGACGGCCCGTTTTACATGCCCACCATTATAACTGGCGTTTCTCCCGACAGCAGGATCTGTCAGGAGGAAGTATTCGGGCCGGTGCTGTCGGTCATGAAGTATAAAACGACGGAAGAGGCCATTGAACTGGCAAACAATACTTCTTACGGTCTCGGTGCGAACATCTTTACGGAAAACCTGAAAAAAGCATGGTGGATCGGGCAGCAGCTGAACGCCGGTTCGGTATGGGTGAACCTTCCCAACGGAATGCATATGGCCTGCCCCTTCGGCGGAAACAAGAACAGCGGACAGGGAAGAGAATACGGCACCTACGGACTCCATGAGTACCTGAAAATAAAGAATAACATGTGGCGGATGCATTGAAATCATAAAACAAGAAGGAGGACTTATGGACAAATTACTGGAAATGACACAGAAATTCCCGATGACGAAGTACTGGAACGACTCCTGTTCCGTCAAGGAGCTCACCTACGCCATCGAACGGGGGGCGGTGGGCGCCACCACCAACCCGGTCATCGTGAAGGGCGTACTGGAAAAGGAGCTTGACAGCTACCGGGATTATATAGCGCAGCTTGTCAAGGATAATCCGACAAAGTCGGAGGATGAG
>DATMXY010000074.1:0-2961 GCA_035561275.1 Anaerovoracaceae bacterium
GATTGTAGAGCAGAATGTAAAGCAGTCGCTTGCCATCTCCGATTACGGCTATGTGCTGGAGAACGGCCGCATCGTTATGGAAGGCCCAAGCAAGGACCTTTTGGCGGATGAAAACCTGAAAAAAGCGTATTTGGGTATGTAACGGCGAACAAGTCGATTTGCATATAGAAAGAAGGATGAAAATGGAAATGTTCTCGTTAAAAGGAAAGAATGCGATCATAATCGGCGGCAGCAAAGGGATTGGAAAGGGAATGGCTGCGGGCCTGGCTCAGGCCGGCGCCACGGTTATCCTTGTCAGCAGAAACCAGATTGACCTGGACGCCGCCGCGAAGGAAATTTCCGAACAAACCGGGTCCAAAGCGGTGGGTATTTCCGCCGACATTACATCGCTGGCGGCGATCAACGGCTTGATTGACAAGGTGGTTGGCGAGTTTGAACACATCGACATTCTGGTCAACTGTGCCGGCGTAAACGTGAGAAAAGGCTGCCTGGACTTCCTGGAAGAAGACTGGGACCTGGTTCAGAATGTACAGCTTAAATATGTATTCTTTATGTGCCAGGCCGTTGCGAAGCACATGGTCGAGAAGGGCATCAAAGGTAAGATCATCAACACGGCGTCAATTTCCAGCGTAATCGGATTGCCGAACATGATCTCCTACTGCACGGCAAAAGGCGGCATCGTCCAGATGACAAGAGCGTTCGCCGTCGAACTGGCGCCCTACGGGATCTGTGTAAACGCCATGGCGCCCGGATATACGGCCACGGAGATGACAAAAGCGATCTTCACCGACGAGAAGAGGGTTTCAGAACTGCTCCCGAGGATTCCACTGAAACGGTTCGGCGTGCCGGAAGACTACGCGGCCATCGCTGTCTACCTTGCTTCGCCGGGTGCGGATTATCTGACGGGACAGCTGATCTCAGTTGACGGAGGCTGGCTTGCATCATAAGCGATAACCCGGTGAAAACCGGGCGTTACCATAAACAATATATTGCACGAGCGAGGCGTCAGCGGCGGGATGCAATCCCCTGCCGGCGCCTCTTTCTTCGAATAAATAAGCCAAACCGCATGTGGGCATAATAAGAGGTTGAGAGAATGTCCAAAGTTTGCTATAATGGTTGCGGGAGGTAAACCACCATGAACAAAGCGGCAGAAAAACATCAGAACAAACCTTATGGCAACTGGCTGGCCGATCACTTCGAGCTGTTTTTCGACACCTGCTACAGCGGTGCGATCGTATTGAATCTGGAGTCAAATATCGCATTTTTCAATAAAAGTGCGGCGGATTTGTTTGGGATTGCGGCAGAGGACGTATTGGGCCACCCTCTTACAAAAATCTTTACCAAATCCACAGCAAATATGCTGCTCTTCAGGGAAAACCTGCAGAGTCAATATCAGTTTTCCTACCATGATAAAGAGATCCTGCATAGTTGCATCCTGATGGAGGTCGGCGGCGAGAAAATAGGGAGTTTCCATCTCTTTAAAGACGTCACCTGGCAGAAACAGGTCGAATCGGAACTGAATTCGGTCAAGGAAAGGGAAGAGGACCTGGAGGGCATCATTCAGAGTTCCTATGACGGCATCTATATCACGGACTATACCGGAAAAACTCTGATGGTAAATAAATCCCATGAACGGATCACAGGGATCAAAGCTTCCGATATTGTCGGCAAAAATATGAGGGAAATCGTGGACGAAGGCCTTGTTTCCGTATTCATTACAGATACTGTCGTCAACGGGAAGGCCCCGGTCACGGTGCGCCAGTCCGTAAGCAACGGCAAGCAGGTCATCATTACGGGAAGCCCTATTTTGGACAAATACGGCAATGTAAAAAAGGTGATCACAAACGTCAGGGACGTCACAGAGCTCATCGAACTGGAAAAGCACTTGAAGGCCACGAAGGAAATGGTCAATATTTATAAGAAGGAAATTTTCAAGGATACGTCCGACGGCCGCATCGTCTGCGACAGCAAAGCGTTCCAGAAAGCCATGGAACTGGCTGGACGGGTAGCCTCAAAGGATTCGACCGTGCTGATCCTGGGAGAGACCGGCGTCGGCAAGGAAGTTGTCGCGAAATATATCCATTCCAACAGCAAGAGAAAGAATAATAACTATATCAAGATCAACTGCGGCGCCATACCGGTAAACCTGCTGGAATCAGAGCTCTTTGGATATGTTAAGGGCGCGTTCACCGGCGCGAGCCAGACCGGGAAGATCGGCATGTTTGAACTGGCCAATGAAGGCACGATTTTCCTGGACGAGATCGGCGAGCTTCCGCTGAACCTACAGGCAAGCCTGCTGAGGGTACTGCAGGAAAATGTGATTACGCGCGTGGGAGACACCAAGGTCAGAAAGGTGGATGTGCGCATCATAGCGGCAACCAACCGGGACCTTGAAAAGATGATCGAGGAAAAAACCTTCCGAAGCGATCTGTTTTACAGGCTGAATGTCGTATCTATCACTGTTCCGCCTCTGCGGGAGCGGGTGGACGACATTCCGGGTCTGGCGGAATCGATGATCAGCAAGCTGAATGAAAAATACAATGAAAAGAAGATCATCACCTCAAACTTTATCAGCCTGCTCTGCGGCCGCGACTGGCCGGGCAACGTACGGGAAATGGAAAATTTCATCGAGAAGCAGTTTGTAATTTCCGAAGAAGATATTATGGATTCCTTCTACAGCCCTCTTGAGGACGCTGAGGACGGCAGCAACTCGCAGATCATGGTCAACGGCATCGTACCGCTGAAAGAGGCCGTGAAACGGGTGGAATACATTCTGATCAGAAAGGCGCTGCTGCAGGGGCATACCACATATAAGGCGGCGGAGCTCCTGGGTACCAGCCAGCCGACGCTGTTCAGAAAATATAAAGAACTGGTTGAAGAAAATTTTATAACGGAAGAGGACATCAAAAAGATCTGGGGCAGCGCGCCGTCATCATAAACCGCTGTAAATTTACTCTATAT
>DATMXY010000075.1:0-8026 GCA_035561275.1 Anaerovoracaceae bacterium
GCTTTAAAGTGATAAAGTCAAGAAAAAATTAATCATTTCAGTATCAATTCACTTGATATTTATGTCGTACGATCATCAGACAGACGGAAACCGTATTTCAATTGTAAACTTACTTTTAACTAATGGTTGACAATAATCGGAAGAGGCGATATAATTGCGCAAATGACATTGAAACGATAAGATCAAAACGTCCCACAAAAGAAAAGGAGTCTAATAAGATGAAGACAAAAAAAATGATTCTCTGTGCCCTCTTCGCGGCGCTGACCGCCGTTTGTTCCATGATCTCGATCCCTTTGCCCTTTACGCCGGTGCCCGTCAACCTTGCCACGCTGTCCGTTTTCCTCGCGGGAGGTCTTCTCGGTTCCAGAGACGGCGCCGTCAGCCAGGGCATTTATGTGATACTGGGGGCGGTTGGAGTTCCTGTTTTTCACAGCTTCACCGGCGGACTCGGAATCCTGACAGGACCGACTGGCGGATATATTATCGGATATATCGCTGCCGCGTGGCTGACGGGATTTATGATCGAAAAGCTGGGGCAAAGCTTTATGAAAAATATTCTCAGTATGATCGCAGGACTGGCAGCCTGTTATGCCCTTGGGACCCTCTGGTTCATGTACATAATGTCAACGGAGCTGGCGGCCGCGCTGATGATGTGCGTCGTGCCCTTCCTCGCCGGAGACGCCCTCAAAATCCTGGCGGGCTCGATTCTCGTAAAAAAGCTCCACAGATTGATTTGAGCGCTCAGATAAACGATAAACGGCACCCTTCAGGAGGATAGGGGTGCCGTTTATTATAAGGAGCAGAAAATGAAAAAGATCACTCAAATTTATTTTGGCCGTAATAAGCGCCGGCGCCGTGCTTGCGCAGATAATGCTTGTCAAGCAGTTCCCGCGGCATCGAAAGGATCGACGGATCTGACAGCTGATTCTGCCAGGCCATACAAGCCAGTTCTTCCAGTACCACCGCGTTATGTACCGCGTCGAAGGCGTCCCTGCCCCATGTGAACGGGCCGTGGCTGCGTACAACGACTGCCGGGATGTGGCCAGGATCGATTTCTCCGAACGTCTCTGCGATCACTTTTCCCGTTTCCAGTTCATAATGGCCCGGCGGACCTTCTATTTCCTCCGGGAGCAAGCTGCGGGTGCAGGGAATATCTCCATAGAAGTAGTCGGCATGCGTCGTTCCGAGTGCGGGAATGCTGCGTCCTGCCTGTGCATAGATCGAGGCCCACCGGCTGTGGGTGTGCACCACTCCGCCGATATTGGGAAAGGACCGGTACAGCATAAGATGGGTCAGGGTATCCGATGACGGGTTGAGGTTTCCCTCCGCCTTCTCCCCGGTGGCAAGATCCACCACGGCCATGTCCTCCGGCTTCATTTCTTCATATTCCACGCCTGACGGTTTGATTACGATAAGCCCGCTTTGGCGGTCCACAGCCGAAACGTTGCCCCATGTAAAGGTAACGAGACCGTATCGGGGCAGCAGCATATTCGCGTCATAGACCTGTTTCTTTAATTGCTCCAGCATATCCCTTTCCTCCCGAAGCGCCCCGGGGAACCCTCCCAGGCGCCGCGACGACCGTTTCCGATTTATTTCAGCTTCCAGGCGAGGTCTGCCAGGAACAAAGCCTTCTCCAGCTCTTCGATGGTGGTTTCTTTCGTGATATGTACATACTCGATATCCATCATGCACGCCCAGTCCGCCATCTGTTCCGCTGTGATATCGTAGGTGAGGACGGTATGGTGCGCGCCGCCCGCGGTGATCCATGCTTCGGCGCCTGTCAGCAGATCCGGCATGGCCTTCCACATCACGCGCGCCACAGGAAGGTTCGGCATTTCATAGATCGGCTTCACGCACTCGACATCCTGACAAATCAGGCGCAGGCGCCCGCCCATATCGACAAGGCTGAGGACAATGGCCTTGCCCGCGCGTCCCTCAAACACGAGGCGTGCGGGATCCGATTTTCCTCCGATCCCAAGCGGATGGACCTCGATTCTCGGTTTTGATGCGGCTATGGACGGGCATACTTCCAGCATGTGTGCGCCTAAACTATATTCTCTCCCTTTTGTAAGGTCGTAGGTGTAATCCTCCATGAATGTGGTCCCGCCGGCGAGCCCTTCGCCCATGGCTTTGACCACTGCGTTAAGGGCAGACGCTTTCCAGTCGCCTTCCCCGCCGTAGCCGTAACCCTGATCCATCAGCCGCTGGGTTGCAAGCCCCGGCAGCTGTTCCATTCCGTAGAGGTCTTCAAATGTATTGGTAAAGGCCTTACAGCCCTCTTCATCCAGCATCTTTTTTATTGCAAGTTCCTCTTTCGCCTGATAGCGCACGCTGACGAGCCTGTCGCCGGCCATCTCATATTTCTCCGCCAGCTCTTCCATCAGCGCGTCGGCTTCAGCGTCGGTAACCGCGTCGATGTATCCGGCAAGGGTACCTACAGGCCACGTATTCACCTGCCAGCCCAGCTTGATCTGCACTTCCACCTTGTCGCCTTCGGTTACCGCGACATGACGCATATTATCGCCGAACCGCATCACCTTCAGCGTCCTGCTGAACGCAGCTCCGGCGGCGGCGCGCATCCAGCCGCCCAGTCTTTTCTGCACCTCCTCATCCTGCCAGTAACCTGCGATCACCTTGCGTTTCATCCGCAGACGCGCTCCGATGAATCCGTGCTCCCGGTCTCCGTGGGCTGCCTGGTTTAAATTCATAAAATCCATATCGATTTCTTTATCCGGGATCTGCCGGTTATACTGGGTCGCAAAATGGCAGTACGGTTTCTGAAGCTCTTTTAAGCCGTTGATCCACATTTTGCTCGGGCTGAACGTATGCATCCACATGACGACGCCGGCACACCGGTCGTCGTAGTTGGCGTCCTTGACAATCCCGCTGATTTCCTCCGGCGATTTGGCTGTGATCTTATATACGATTTTGCAGGGAAGCAGTCCTGCCGCATTCATATGCTCCGCCATTTCGGCGGCTCGGTCCGCAACCGTTTCAAGTACCTCCGGGCCGTACAGCACCTGGCTCCCGACAATAAACCAAAATTCATAATCCTTCATTTTCATCGTTATGTCTCCTCTGTTTCATTTGATAATATGCAATGATTTCTTATCGATGGTCACAGCGACGACGATCAGGAAGATCGCTCCCTTGATCAGCTGTTGTATCGCGGTATCGTAGCCAAGCATGACCAGGCCGTTATTCAGCACGCAATAGATCAGCGTACCGATCACAATATTGGAAAAGTGCACCCTGGCGCCGCCGGAAATCGGCAGGCCGCCCAGTACCAGCGCGATCAGGATCTGAGTCTCAAACTGGTTGCCTGCCGTAGCGGTAATGGAGCCTACCTTTATCACGTTCAGGAAAGCCGCAAACCCGGTGATGGCACCCGCGGCGGTGAAAACCAGAAATTTTGTCAGATCCGTGCGTACCCCCGAAAAACGCGACGCCGATTCTCCGGCGCCGATGGCCTTCAGGCATATGCCAAGCCTGCTGTAGGTGAAAATAAAATATGCGATCAACAGAACCGCCGTTGTCAGCGTGATCTTAAACCATGTGAGGTTCAGCCCCGTAATACTTGTCACTGCCGCAACCGGCGCATCCGTTGTCAGGTACGCGCACAGGCCCCGGAACAGATACATCGTGCAGATCGTAACGATGAAGGACGGTATTTTAAGCTTCACATGAAAGAAGCCGTTAAAAGCCCCGATAGCAGCGCCGGCTAAAATTCCGGCAATCACGGCCATCGGTATGCTATAGAAGGAAAGATAGCTGATCACGATGGATGAGATGCCGAGGATGGAGCCCTGCGAAAAGTCCAGCCCGCCGATGGTCATGATCAGAAATACGCCTGTGGATGCGATCATCAGCACATAGACCTGGCTCAGGATCAGGTTGACACTCTTTGGCCCGACGATCCTCATATCGGTCAATATAGCGAACACCGCGACGATGACAACGAAACCGATCAGTGGAAACAAATCTCGCAGACGCGGACTTTTCAGAACATTGATTGCTTTCTGTATCTTGCCGTTTAATTGTCTTTTTTCCGTTACGAATTTTGTTTTCCCTGTCATCTGGCCCACCTTTTCAAATCGACTTCTTTAAACCATCCTGGCGATGAGGTCCTCTTCGTTCAATCTCTCATCACGCCCGAACTCGCCGTTTATCATGCCGTTTTTCATGATGATGATCCGGTCGCACATGCCCAGAAGCTCCTGAATTTCCTCGGAAATCATGATGATGGATTTCCCTTTGGCTTTCAGTTCGCTCATCAGAGAATAGATATCCGCCTTGACCTTGACGTCGATACCGCGGGTGGGACTGTCAAGGACGACGATATCGGAATCTTTTCCGATCCAACGCGCCAGGACGACCTTCTGCTTGTTGCCGCCGGAAAGATTGGATACAAACTGGTCGACGCCTGTCATTTTGACGCTGATCAGATTTGCGTATTGATTCGCAAAGGCATCAAGTTTCTTTTTCTTCAGGATTTTCTTTTCCGCAAGATCGTTTATGGAAGGCAGGACGATATTGTCCCGTATGCTGTCATAAATAACGATGGACTCGTTATCTCTGTCTTTGGAGGCATAGGCGATCCTGTGCCTGATGGCTGCCGGGATCGAATCGATTTTCGTTCCGTCCGCCAGCGCCACGGTTCCCGTACGGTTATAGGACGCGCCGAAGACCGCCTTTCCGACCTCGTGCATGCCGCATTCGCTCAAACCGCCGAAGCCAAGGATCTCTCCCTTATTGAGTTCAAAGCTCACATCCCTGATCTGTCCAGGCACGGATACTTCCCGGACCGACAGCACCGTGTCGCTGCCGACGGGTTCTCCGTAATCCGTTCGATAGTATTTGCCCGCGATCTCACGGCCCACCATGAGCCGCTTCAAATCGTCTTCATTGACGCCGCCGCTCCTTACGGTGTCAATATACCCGCCGTCCCGCAAGACCGAGATCTGATCCGTAAATTCGATTATCTCGGAAAGGTCATGGGAAATGAAGATCACGGTGTTCGCCTCATCCCGGATCCGTTTCATATGTTTGTAAAGCTCTTCCCGTCCGTTCTGGCTCAACGCGGTGGTGGTCTCATCCACAACCACGATGCGGGGGTTGAAGTATGTGGCCTTGACGATCTCAATCAACTTTCTGTCCTCAAAATTGTAATGATCGATCATGGCCGCCGCGTTGATGCGTCCGAAGCCGTACTCTCCCAGCAGCCGAGCAGCCTCCCGGATCATGGCCGACGTATTTTTTACGCCGAATTTCACAAATCTGCCTTCTCTTCCGAGGAAAATGTTCTCCGCAACCGTCAGCCCAGGCAAGGTCCCCGTCTCCTGTACGATAATGGAGACTCCCCTGTCGTTTGCTTCCACCTGATTCCTGACATGGAGTTCTTCCCCGTCGAGGATAAAACGGCCGATGTCCAGGGAATGGATGCCGCAGAGCAGGGATACGAAGGTAGATTTTCCCGACCCGTTTTCGCCGATAAGCCCATGGATCTCCCCCCGGGCAAAGGACAGGGATACGTCGTTGACCGCTTTGGTTATCCCAAAGGATTTACTTACATGTTCCGCTTTTAAAATAACCTCTCTCATGTTCATCACCCCTACTTGACGACGGCGCCTTTGGCCGGTTTGGTGGTGAAAGCGACGATCATAAGCAGGGCCGCTCCGGTAACGACATTTTGTACCGTGGTGGGAGCTCCCAGCGCTATGAAACCGTTAAAGATGATGGAAATGATGAATTCGCCGATGACCATGGCGGTCACCGGGGTCCCGTATTTCCTGAAAGCAAGGCCGAAAAAGGTTCCCATCAGCGGGGTGAAGTTGCGGCTCATGGAAGCCATTCCCGTCGTAGCCGTCATGGAAGTGCCGAAGCTGACCGAAAGAACGGCCATGATACCCACGAAGAAGTGAAGCAGAACAAAGCCGATGATTTTATATTTATTCACATTGATTCCCATATTTTTTGCTACATACTCATCGCTGCCTATGGCGTAACAATATGTACCGATATTCGTGTATTTCAATATAAAAAAGGTAAGCAGGAAAGCGATCAGCGCCAGAATCATATTGCCCGGCGCCTTGCCGAAGAATTGCAGCGAGGCGTCCAGCGACTGCTTTTCCCCTCCCGCCGCGAAATACGCCAGGCTCTCGAAAATCAGCATCAGGCCCACCGTAACGATCATGGAAGGGATCCTGAGCTTCGCGTAAATAACGCCGTTGCAAAGACCGATCAGCGTTCCGCATAAAACGGCGCCGATCAGAAGCCCGGGATAGCCGAACTGTTTTGCCAGGGTAACCCCTACGATGGCGGAAAGGACCACATTGGCGCCGATGCTGAAATCAAACAGTCCCATTACGACGATAAAATAGAAACCGCATGCTCCAACCGAATAGATGATACTCGACTGGAGGTAATAATACAGTTTATCCGGACTGCCGAAATTCTCCGGCGTCAGTATTTTGAATACCGCCCAGAAAAATACCGCAAGTAAGACCAGCAATGCGATGCCGTAAAAACGGCCGAATATCTTGTTTGTTTTGATTGCGTTCAAATGTTTTTCTAGTTTAATAAACATAATACCTTACCAATCAGGGCGTTACTGCAATGTGCAATGATTGTCCGCGCGTTTCAATGCGGGGCCGCATCCAGTGCGGCCCCACGGAGGTTTAGGTCAGTGCCGGGCCTGAACGTCTTCGATGGACAGCTTCGCCGCTGTCTCGGACAGTTCATCAAAGCTCTGTTGACCCATGGCAGCAAGTTCTTCGGAAGTATAAGGTAATTCGTCTACAAAATATTTCGCATAATTGGCATAGTCTTCGGAGGAAGATACGTAAAGATACGGGAACAGGATCTCATAGAAGCCGTCTGTAGAAGTCGGATAATTTCCAAGGATGGCGTTATAGGTCATCATGAAGGCAAACAGCGGGTCTGCATAATGTCCGCCGGATTCGGCCGCCATGCCACCGCTTGCCAGCTGCTCATCCAGATCGGGAAGGAAGTCTGTGGACACCACCGCGATCTTGCCTTTCAGACCGAGTCCTTCAACGCCGGCCAGCGCACCGATCAGGGTGTCTCCTCCTCCGCCTGCCACGATCAACGCGTCGGCGTTGGGATTAGCGGAAAGGATCGATTCAGCCGTCGCTCTGCCCGTGTCGGAAGTGGTTCCGCCGTATTGGGGCTCGAGCAGAACCGCCTTATCATTGGGATTGGCTTTATTCCATTCTTCAATGCCTTTTTTATAGCCTTCCCATCTCAGCAGGAATGTGGCGTCGCCTGCCTGCCATCCTTCCAGGGCAATTTCGCGGCAGCCTTTCTCGCAAAGGATCTTAACCAGATTGATGCCGTTGGCGACCTCATCCTCATGAACGGCGCCCACGTAGTATTCGGAGCTTTCCGCAAGGGCGTATTCATTCGGATTGCTTTCCTCGTTAATAATGCGGAAGAACTGGGATACATATACCTGGTTCTCGGTACAGGTATTGATAACAGAAGTCATCTCGGCTGAGGAAGAGTTGCAGATGATGATGCCGTCACACCCCGCCGCGGCAAGGGTTTCAACGGAAGCCGTGACCTGCTCGGAAATGTGGCCCTGGTCCACATACATGACTTCGACGCCCAAAGCGTCCGCCGCGGCGTCAATAATCCGCTTGCACTGGCTTCCCAGGGTATCGGTGGAACTCCAGATGGAAACACCGATCAAAATGTCTTCAGCAGCCGCAGTATCTGCCGTACCTGCCGTACCGGCCGGGGTCTCCTCCGCGCCGCCGCATGCGGCCAGCGAAACGATTACCAGCAATACACACAGGCTAATACTCAGGATTTTTCTCTTCATAACATTCTCTCCATTCTCAAACAGATTCTTCGATAATGAATAATCTATTTCATCGGCCAGACACCGATAAAATCCGGATTCCATGTTCTGTTCGCGCGTGCGATGTTCATGTTTGAAGCCGACTCCTGTAATGCAAGCTGAGTATATCATGTTGATTGCAATAATGCAATACAACTTATGTAC
>DATMXY010000076.1:0-8145 GCA_035561275.1 Anaerovoracaceae bacterium
AAATAAGGGGCTCACACATTTGATCACGTTAGCGGTTTTACCGCCAAAGCGTTTTGATCGGTTGCTCGGGAACATCAGGGATTGAATTTCAAGGCAAAACCGCAACCGCCTGCGGCGTGACCACTCCGCCTGCAATTTGAAACGCCTTCAGCACGGGCGCCTCTCCCGCCAATGAGAGAATCAGATAGACGGCCTTCGGGTCATAAGCAAGGCGGATATCCTCCTGGGATGGCCGCGCCGGGGTGGCCGGATGGGAATGAAAATTTCCCAACGGCACGAGACCTATTGCACGCATCTCTTTTATGGCTGCAAGCTGTTCCTTCGGATCGATGGAAAAATGCTCCGGACTTTGGTCTGGATTGGTGAGCGGATACACTTTTTCCACAATTTTTATTTCGCCTTTTCTCGTCCCCGCAACCAGTCCGCAGGCTTCATTGGGCAGCACTGCTTGCGCGTGGGCTACAATGGCGTCATAATCCGCCTGTCTGAGTTTGACTGTCATGCTTGCAAATCACACTCCGTCTGTTCATAGTCAAACGGCTGCAAGATGGTGGGATTCGTTCCGCAGACGGCACAGGAGTCGCGTTTTGGCAGCTTGATTTTGCGGAATTCCATTTTGAGCGCGTCATAGCTCAGCAAATATCCCGTGAGTAAATCGCCCTTGCCAATAATATATTTGACCGCTTCCATGGCCTGCAGGGAGCCAATGACACCGCCCATCGCGCCGATGACGCCGGCTTGTCTGCAGGTAGGCACCGCATCCGGCGGGGGCGGCGCCGTAAATATGCAGCGGTAGCAGGGTCCCTGTTCCGGGACATACGTCATAAGCTGACCTTGGAACCTGATAATCCCCGCATGAGAAAAGGGCTTCTTCGCTAACACGCAGGCGTCGTTGATGAGAAACTTTGCCGGAAAATTATCGGTTCCGTCAATAATAAAATCATAATCCGCAATAAGCTCCGCGATATTGTCGGCAGCCACAAAGGTTCTGTACGTGTTGACTTTTATATCCGGATTGATGGCTTCCATCGTTTCCCTGGCCGACAGCACCTTGGCTTTCCCCACGTCGGAGGTCATGTGGATCACCTGCCGCTGAAGATTGGACAAATCCACTGCGTCCGCATCGGCGATGCCGATCGTTCCAACGCCGGCGGCGGCCAGATAAAGGGCGGCAGGTGCGCCCAGTCCCCCGGCGCCGATAATCAGAACCTTGGCATTCAGAAGTTTTTTCTGCCCCTTGACGCCGACCTCGGAGAGTATGATATGTCTCGAATACCGTTCCAACTGTTCATTGGTAAAGGCCATCATTTTCCTCCCCCCATAAAATATAGAAATTCAACGCTGTCTCCTTCATGAAGTTCTACGGTTTCAAATGTACCGATTAAAACAAATTCATCGTTGATCGAAACCGTTACATACTGAGGCGTTTCCACTTGCTCCAGCTCGAGCAGCCTCGTCACCGTCAGTCCCTCCGGATATTTCTTTTTATTTCCTGCTACTGTAAGGTTCATTTCGATTCCTCCAAAATCTGATCGGCTTTTTCGTTCCTGGTATCCTTGCCGGCAGGTGCGGTTTCTGGCGCCCGCACTCGTACCTCCCCGCCATCATTCCTCACCCTTCTGCACCATCAGGTTGTAAGTTCCGTCCTGATTGTCAACGAGTCTGAGAATTTTGTGGCCCTCCTCCTTGATGCTGCGCGGAATATTCTGCACCGGTTCTCCATCGTTCAGGCGGATGGACAGGATTTGTCCCTGGTCCAGTTCTTCCAACGCCACTTTCGCCTTAACGAAGGTAACCGGGCAAACCACATCAGTGATATCTACTGTTTCATCTGCAATATAATCAGCCATGTTATACGCCACCTCCATTATTTCCTTAAATTTATCCCAGCCTGCACGGTCAATGGCTTCACGAAAACGTTCACCGGGATTGGCGTGTTCATCGAAAAATGCCAGTGCCGCGTCCGCCACACGGAACAGCGTTTCCTGGTCGCGGATAATCGGCAGAAACTGCTCCCCTTTGGCAATCAGGTTGCCGAAGGTTCCGCCGAAAGAAAGCAGATAGCCCGGCGTACCTTGCCATGCCTCAAAGGGGCATGATTTGACACATTTGCCGCAGTAGCTGCATTTGCTTTCATCCAGAATAATTTCGGTATCGGTCAGGGTCAGCGCACCATCCCGACAGGCCTTTACACATACACCGCAAAGGGTGCAGGCGCCCTGCATCCATTCGACGGTGTATGCCCCTTTAATGCCCAAATCGTTTTCCTCGGCCTTCAGACAGTTGTTCATGCAGCCAGTCACGCCGAACTTGAACTTGTGGGGCAGCTGGCGGCCGAAGTAACGGTTGGATATCTCCACCGCCAGCGGGTAGGTGTCAATACAACCGGAGGGACAAATCGAACTTCCCTGACAGGCTGTAACCGTACGCACGCGCGGGCCGCAGACACCGGTATCCACGCCGCCCGCCCGCAGCTCGGCTTGAACATTTTCCACATCTTTCAGCCGGATAAACGGAATTTCCACGCCCTGCCGGGAAGTCAAGTGGACATGGCCGTCTCCGTATTTTTTGCTGATCTCCGCGATGGTCAGCAGTTGTTCGGCGGACAGATATCCTCCTACGACTTTCAGTCGGAGTGAAAAGTAATTTTTTGTTACTTGTCGCATAAATCCACCGTTTTTCAAAGCTTTGTAATCTACTGCCATCTTTTACTCCCCTTCTTTCATATTTGCAATTGCCTGCGCAAAGTCTTCTTTCAGATCCTCAATATCCTCCAGTCCTACGCTGATCCGGATCAAGTCGTCATAAACGCCGGCACGCTTCTTCTGTTCCTTCGGGGAACGAACGTAAATCGTGGAAGCCGGATGAATCACCAAAGTGCGGACGTCGCCGATATTGGTGGCAATACGGGCGTATGCCAGGCTGTCAATGAGCTTAAAGGCCCATTCCTTGGAGCCGGTGCGCACCGTCAGGATCGCGCCGCCCATGCGCCTTTCCATTTGACTGTCAATCAGCGGCTTGTAAGGACTGGCATCCATTCCCGGATAATTTACGCTCACGAGTTCAGGTGATTTTGACAGGAATTCCGCCAGCGCCAGGGCGTTTTGACACAAGCGCTCCATGCGGATGCCCAGCGTCTCCAGCCCGATACAGTTCAGATAAGCATTCTGCGGGGCCAGGCAAGCCCCAAAATTCCGCCAGACATCCTGACGCAGCCGGGCGGTGTAAGCGAATTTCCCCATTGCTTTGTACTTTGCCAGTTCCGGAAATTTGGCAAAATCCCATTTAAACCTGCCGCCGTCCACAATTACGCCGGAAATCGCGTTTCCACTGCCGTTAATGTATTTGGACGAAGAATGGATCACAATGTGCGCTCCATGTTCCAGCGGCCGGATCAGCGCCGGCGTAGCCGTGGTGCTGTCGATGATCAAAGGAATACCATGCTTTTCGGCGATATCCGCCACCGCCCGGATGTTTACCACATCCAGGCGGGGATTGCCGATCAGCTCGGCAAAGATCACTTTGGTCTTAGGCGTAATTGCTGCTTCCACTTCCTCCGCTGTCACGTTTTGCACAAATCGTGCAGCAATACCAAACGATCTCAAATCATCCAGCAAGTCCAGCGTACCGCCGAAAAGCCCGCAGCCAGAAATGATTTCATCCCCGCTTTGCAGGATATTGAGCAGCGACATCGCAACCGCCGCCATGCCGGATGCGCAGGAAACCGCGTCCACGCCGCCCTCTATCTGCGCAATGCGCTTTTCAAAGGCGGTGGTAGTAGGGTTGGAAATTCGCGTGTAGGAGAATCCCGGCGCTTTCCCTGAAAACACCTTTTCCAGCTTTTCGGCGGATTCATGGAAAAAAGCCGACGCCTGGTAAATCGGTGGCAAGGTAGAACCTGTGGGATCGTCAAGGTTGCGCGCCCCGTGCAGGAGCAGCGTGTTCAGCCGCATTCCTTTCGTCTTTTGCCCCTGGCTGCATACGTTTTCCGTTCTGCCTCCCGCCTTCTGAATGACCCCGCAAGCAGCGGTTGCATGGGTAATCCGATCAATCAAAATCAATTCTCCCAGGGTCTTGTGCTGCGCAAATTCCGCGCAAGGGACAGGCAGCGGAAGGCTAATATCACACAGGGCGATTTCATTCTTGCTCACATTTTGCGCCGGGATATGTGTTCCATTGTTCACGTCCACTTTGTATTGCACGCCACCTACTGTACAGGTGAGCATTTTGGTAGCGATTTTAAGCCAGTATTCCCGTCCCGTTATCAGAGGACTGTCATCCATCCACAGCAGAAAAGCGGAAAAGGCTTTTTCCACTTTGATCTGTGCATCCTTTACCAGCACACAGCCGCGGGAAACATCCATCTCCCGGTCAAGCTGTATGGTCACCGGCTGGCTTGCGCCTGCTGAATCCGCCGCCCTGTCCGTGATATAAATGTTCTTTACCACCGCGGGTACAAGGCTGGGCAGAACGGTAATTTCATCCCCAACCTGAATCCGGCCGGCCTCAATTTGCCCCTGAAATCCCCGAAAGGTATGATCGGGGCGGCATACGCGCTGAACGGGCATATAAAAACCCTGCTCCGGTGCGTTTCCTGCGACGTCCACAGTTTCCAGCTGCCCCAGGAGTGTTTTCCCCTGATACCATGGCATATTTGCCGACGGTTTGGTTACATTGTCTCCTTCGGTAGCGGAAACCGGAATGATCACCACATTTTCCAGGGCCAGTTCCTCACGCAACGTCGAGATTTCGGCAGCAATCGTATCAAACCGCGCTTGTTGATAATCAACCAAATCCATTTTGTTGACCGCAAATATAAAATGCTTGATTCCCATCAGGGCGCAGATCCGGGCGTGACGGCGGGTTTGCACCAGCACCCCCCGGGAGGCGTTCATCAGAATCACCGCCAAATCCGCAAAGGAGGCTCCCACCGCCATGTTGCGGGTATATTCCTCATGCCCCGGCGTGTCGGCCACGATAAAACTGCGGGCGTCAGTGGTAAAGTAGCGATAGGCAACATCAATGGTAATACCCTGCTCCCGCTCGGCCATCAGCCCGTCCAGCAGCAGGGAGTAGTCAATCGCTCCGCCGCGGCTTCCCACCTGACTGTCCAGTATCAGGGCCTGCATCTGATCGGCGTAAAGGAGTTTGGAATCATATAATATATGTCCGATCAGCGTGGATTTTCCATCATCCACACTGCCGCAGGTAATAAATTTCAGCAGCCCGATTTCGGCTTTGCTCATCAAAAATACCCTTCTCTCTTGCGGCGCTCCATGCTGCCCGCAGCTTCGTTATCAATTACCCGGCTGGTGCGCTCGCTGGTGGCGGCGGCCAAAGTTTCGGCGATTACCGCTTCCAGCGTATCGGCCTTGGATTCCACCCCGCCGGTAAGGGGGTAGCAGCCCAGCGTACGAAAACGCACCATTTTCATTTCCGGTTTTTCTCCCGGCAGCAGGCGCATCCTGTCATCGTCCACCATGATGATGTTGCCGTCCCGGTATACGACAGGGTGCTCCCTGGCAAAATAGAGCGGCACAATTTCAATTTCCTCCCGCTGTATATACTGCCAAATATCTTTTTCCGTCCAGTTGGAAATGGGGAACACGCGGATACTCTCGCCCTTGTTCAGAAGGGTATTGTAGAGCTTCCAAACCTCCGGGCGCTGATTTTTGGGGTCCCAGGCGTGGTGCTCGTTGCGGAAGGAGAATATCCGCTCTTTGGCGCGAGATTTTTCTTCATCCCGCCGCCCGCCGCCGAACGCCGCTGTGAACTGGTACTTTGTCAGCGCGTCCTTAAGCGCTTGCGTTTTCATAATATCGGTATAAGCCGCGCCGTGGTCAAAGGGATTGATTCCTTGGGCGATGGCCGCTTCATTCCGGTAAACCAGCATGTTGATTCCCAATTCTTTCGCCCGTCTGTCCCGAAACTCTATCATCTCCTTGAATTTCCAGCCGGTATCAATATGCAAAAACGGGAAAGGCGGCTTTTCGGGATAAAAGGCTTTTATCGCCAGTTGGAGCATTACCGATGAATCTTTGCCGATGGAATAGAGCATAACCGGGCGTTCGCACTCAGCGGCTACTTCCCGGAACGTATAGATGGCCTCGGCTTCCAATTTATCCAAATGTGTCAACAATCTCAACTCTCCCAGCTTCATTAATATTTATTGGAATCATGGCTGTCCACCGTAATGGTCTGCACGGACCCGTCCGGCTTTACCACCGTCCAGTGAAGCAGATGTTTCTCCTTACGGACAGTCAGCCGTCCGCCCAGGCCGCCCATGTCCATGCCAAGATAGAAAGAAATGGCCTGATTGGGACATTCCTTGAGGCAGGAGGTGCAGCCCCAGCAGCGCTCAGGGTATTTGATGCGCGCCTTATCTTCTATCAACCGGATCAGGCATCCGGGGCAAATCGCGGCGCACCGCCCGCAGCCGATACACGCACTTTGCGTAATCTCAATGCTCATAGGTCCTGTCCTCCTGCGTCAGCCCACGGTAAAGGATTTGGAGCCGTCCGGCTTTATCCAGCTTGGAATTAACGAATTTCAGCCATTTATCGCTTTTTTCAGGATAGTCCAAATGCTCGGCAAAAGAATGCCACCGGGTTTCTTTCCTGGCTTTCAGATGTGCAATGACCGATTTGCACAGGGTCAGTCGATCGCGCAACTCTAAAATATACATTAGCTCCTGCATATTTTCAGCGGAAAGCAAAACAGTCTGCCGCTCCAGTTCCCGGATTTCGGCGGCGGCCTTTTTCAGCGAGCTTTCCGTATATCGGTAGGAGACACTAATCCCGCCGGCATGCTGGTCCATAACTTCCTGCATTTTTTGCTCTAATTCATCGCTTGTCCGGGGCGCGTTCTTGCAATTCAAGAAACCCTCCAACCATTGTTTTTGCCCTTCAATTTCTGCAATATCTGGCGGAGGTATGGCATCATTCTGATATTTGACCGCTGTTTTGGCCGCGATCTCGCCCTCCACGAAAGCGCCGGTGACGTATTTCTGCGGGCAGCCGCCGGCAACGTCCCCCGCTGCGAACAGTCCTTTGACGGTTGTCTCCCGATCGGTTTTTACCCAATAACCGCTGGCGGTATGCCCGCCCACAATGTAAGGCTCTGTTCCTTCAACTTCCACATTTTGCATGCTTGGGGTCAATCCACTCTCCAGCCATCGGAGGGTTTGACTGGGAGCCATGTTGAGATAAGCTTTTTGCAAATCCTCGTCCTGCTCCCGAGTGATTCCCACCGTGCGTAGATAACAGGGGCCGCGCCCCTCCAAATTCTCAGTCACCGTTCCATGCACCCGCTGGGACGTAGTAATTCCGTATTTTTGCTCGTAAACTTCTCCCCCGGCATTGATCTGCCTCGCACCCACCCCTTGCGCCAGCGTACCCGTCGGAGCCAGGGTGTCCTTGCACCGAAGGGCAATGAACCGCATTTCAAAGGTGGTCATTTCCGCTCCTGCCCGGATCCCCATGGCGTAGCCCGCCCCGGTGTTAAAGGGGGGATACCACATTTTATGCCGGGAAAATCCGGGATGGTTGGGCTTATACAGCCCTGCCGCGCCTCCGGTTGCGCACAGCACGGCTTTTGCCGAAAGGACGTACAAAACCGGTTCATCCACGCTAATGGCATACGCGCCAAATACGCGATTGTCCCGGACAATATACGCAAACACATTGATACGGTTTAAAATCGTAATTTGCGGTTGTGCGGCAACCGCGTCAGCCAAAATGGGCTTGATGTTCTCGCCGTTGATTTTTATGTTGCGGCTGCCGCGTGTGACGTATCGCCCCTGTTCATCCTTTAGAAGGGTCAGCCCCAGCTTCTGCAGTTTTTCCACCGTGCGGTTCAACCCTTTGGCCATGGTGCGCAGTAAATCCTCCCGCACGATTTGCTCGGCGTCAGTGCGGACATAATCCACATAATCCTGCGGCGTTTTACCCGGAATAATATAGGCGTTTATGGCATTGACACCGGCAGCTAGACAACCGCTGCGCCTGATGTTGGCTTTTTCGGCAATCAGTACGCTGCCTTTCGAATGCTCGCAAAAGGTCAACGCTGCGTAACAACCTGCTGTGCCGCCTCCTATAACCAAAAAATCCGTGGAAATATGCTTGGTTCTTAGAAACATCATAATTC
>DATMXY010000077.1:0-13881 GCA_035561275.1 Anaerovoracaceae bacterium
CACGAAAATGCTCTCATGTCTTTAAAATCTTTTCTGCGGCTCTGTGCCCCGCACGGCGCTTACGCTTACCGCTCCAAAGGGAATTTCTTCTGCAACCCGGTCCGGATCCACCGCTTCGGGATTTGTGGCCCCGATCAATACCTCGACCTTCATACTACCACATTATAACTCACAGACGTCCATCAATTTCCTCGCGACTCCGGCCTGTTTGCAGCTTTCGCAGACAGGAGCTTCTACGGAATCGCATTTTTTGCTAAGATATTCATACTGCTCCTTCGCCATAAACTGTCTGCCGCAAACGTCGCACCGGATCAGTTCAAATTCTTTGCCCCAGATTTTCCTGACCCCATACCCTTCTTGCATTTTTATGCATCCTGTCGGACATACGTAAGCGCATGCTCCGCACCCGATACATACGGCGGAAGGCTCCTCATAGGGCGTGGATACTTTCTTCGCCGTGCCCCGGTTGACCGTGGCGATGGCATTGCATCCCAGTTCCTCGCATGCTTTCACACACAGGCCGCACATCATGCACTCATTTCCCTGATCCGCGGAAAAGCGGGGGGAATCCCCGGCGCCGTACTCCTCTGCCAGCAGGGAGATCCTTTCGTTATCGGGCACTTCCGCCATGAGAAGGGTTACGAGAGTTTTTCTGATGTCCCTGAGTTCCCGGGTATCGGTTTCCGCCTCGATGTCCCGCAAAACAGGAAAAATACAGGATGTAACGATCTTTTTCCGGCCGTTTTCCGTGACTTCTGCTATGCACAGCCTGCAGGACGCAAGGCCCCGGAGGGATTCATGGCGGCATAAATGCGGGATAACGATCCCGTTTCTTTCAGCGATATCCAATAAGAATTCACCTTTTTCGGCGAGACATTCTTTTCCGTTGATGATCACTTTCACATACTCCACCGATCTCACCTCACTCTCACTGCCCTGAACTTGCAGATATCGATACAGTTGCCGCATTTGATGCACTTTTCCGGATCAATGGTATGGGGTTGTTTGATACTTCCTTCAATCGCTTCCGGCGCACATCCTTTTTTGCATAAACCGCAGCCGGTACATTTCTCCTGATCGATATAAAACTCAGTCAGCGGCTTACATACGCCCGCCCTGCAGCGCCTGTCTACGATGTGTTCCAGATATTCCTCCCGGAAATAGTTCAGCGTGCTCATGACCGGATTCGGCGCCGTCTTGCCCAGGCCGCACAAAGACGCCTGCCGTACCGCATGGGCGATTTCCGCCAGCAGGTCAAGATCGCTTTCCTGTCCCTGTCCTTCACAGATGTCGGTAAGAATCTTCAGCATCTGCCTGATACCCTCCCTGCAGGATACGCACTTTCCGCAGGACTCTTCCGCAAGGAACGCGGTATAATACCGTGCGAACTCGACCATGCAGGTCCGTTCATCGGTGACGATCATTCCGCCGGAGCCCATCATGGACCCAGCCGCCTCCAGCGTATCGAAGTCAACGCCAAGGTGCGTCAGCTCTTTCGGAATGCAGCCTCCCGAAGGGCCTCCCGTCTGAACGGCCTTAAATTCCCTGTCTCCCGGAATTCCTCCGCCGATGTCAAAGATGAGCTCCTCCAGGGTGATACCCATGGGAACTTCCACCAGGCCTGTATTTTTGACCTTCCCTACAAGGGAGAACACTTTTGTCCCGGCGTTGCCCGGACTCCCGATTTTGGAAAACCATTCGCTTCCCTTTTGAATGATGACAGGGACGTTGGCCCAGGTCTCAACGTTGTTCAGGACGGTGGGCTGTCCCCAGAGACCGAATTCGGCCGATCTGATATATTTGGCCCGGGGTTCTCCGGCTTTCCCCTCGATGGAGGCCATCAGCGCGGAGGATTCCCCGCATACGAAAGCTCCGCCGCCTCTTACGATCTCGATATCGAAGCTGTGGCCGCTTTCCAGGATATTGCCGCCCAGATAATTAAATTCCCTGGCCTGCTTGATGGCGCGGCGCATATTTTCCAGGGCAAGACCGTATTCGTCGCGTATGTATATAAACCCTTTTTGAACGTTCAGTGCGATGGAAGCGATGATCATTCCTTCCAGCACGGTATGCGGGTCGCCTTCCATGACGCTCCTGTCCATAAAGGCCCCCGGATCCCCTTCGTCGCCGTTGCAGATGATATACTTCGGCCACTTATCGATTTTGTGGCATGTTTCCCATTTCATGCCTGTAGGGAAACCCCCGCCGCCCCTGCCCCGGAGCCCCGAGGCTTTGATCTCATTGATAATATCTTCTCCGGACATTTCAAAAATTGCCTTCCTCAACGCCTGGTATCCGCCGGCGTCGATATAGTCCCTGATATCGCAGGGATCGATCTCACCGATATTCCGAAGGGCAATCTTCGTCTGCCTTTTCATGAAGTCAGAGTCCTTATGGGAACGTATCCTCTGCCGGGTCCCGGCGTCCAGATACAGAAGCCGCTGGATCTCCTCCCCCTTTGCGATGGTCTTGCCGACGATTTCTGCGGCGTCTTCCGGCTTCACGTGATAATACGCGATATCATCGGGTTCGATCTTGACGATGGGCCCTCTTTCGCAAAGCCCGTTGCAGCCCGTCGCTTTCATATATGGAACCACTTCGATGTCCATTTTTTGTTTTTCTATTTCAGTCAGAAAGGTATCCAACACCTTTTTGCTGCCGTTGGCCAGGCAGCCGGTCCCGCAGCAGACTTTCACCGTTCGGTCACTCATTGGCTTCACCTTCCTTGTAACGCATATGCGAAGGATTATCGGCTGCCGCCTCGTTATACCCGCGAATGATGCCGTCAATATCCTTCGGCGTCAGTTTTCCGTGATATTCTCCGTTGATAACCATAACAGGCGCAAGGGCGCACGCTCCGAGACAGTTGACCGTCTCGATGGAGAACAGGCCGTCGGGTGTGATTTCCCCGGTCCGAATCCCCAGAAGTTTTTGCAGTTCCGAGAGAATGACCGTGGATGACCGGATATGGCAGGCGGTACCGTCGCAAACCTTGATAACGAACTTCCCTTTTGGTTTCAGGCTTAAGGCTTTATAAAAGGTAGCCATACCGTACAGCTTGCTTAACGGCGTCTCCAGATACTCCGAAATCGTCCCCAATGCTTCCCTGGGAATGTAATTGAACTCCCTTTGCAGATCCTGCATAACGGCCAGAGAAAACCGCTTTTCCGCCGGATAGCTGTATATGATTTCTTTCATCCTTATTTCATTTTCCAAAGTTCCGCCCCCTTTATTCGAATCCGCAGGCGTCCTTAACCATGATTGACGCCGTCTTCCTTAACTTCCATTCTGTGACTGTAAACGCTCATGATATGGATCCCGTCTTCTTTTTCCGCGTACCGCACCCAATAGGTCACATGTTTGATTCGCAAATGGGCGAGATAACTGGAATCTTCCGGGTTAAAAAAGCGTTTTCCGGACATGCGGGAATGGGCGATCACCTCTTCGATATTCCCGAAAAGGATAAACCGCTTCTCCATGGTCTCCCAGGTTTCCGGCGGGATCACCAGATTTAATTTGTTTCTCTGCGTCAGGTCCGTTTCGGGCTCTTCCCCCCATAATTCCCGTAAAATCCGAATTTTAAAGCCTGCCCGGTTTTCATGGCGCCGGGAAAGATTGGGCTTTTTTCTCAGCGCAGCTTCCTCCGGATCCTCTGCAAAAATAAGATCCAGAATATGAAAGGTCCTCTTTCCCTGATCCACGAAAAGATCCTTGCACATGGAGCAATAGACCAGCAGATCCGCTTTGCTTTCTTTGATCCGGTCTCCCGCAAAGCCATCCGCCTGTTCCCTGTTCGAGAAATACACCAGTCCGCCGTAACCGCAGCACTTGGTTTTCACACCCGAATATTTGAGTTCCTCTATTTGATAACCCAGTTCAGCGGCAACCGCTCTGACGCTCTCGTGAACTTCACTTCTGTGCCTTGTGCTGCAGGCGTCGTGGACATTCAGGATATGACCGTGTTTTTTCCCGGCCGATTCCGGCAGGCCGTATCTCCGGAAGATCTCCCACAAAGAGACATGGGGGATTTCCGGCAAATATCGTTCAAAAATACTGATGCAGCTGGAGCAGGCAAAGATGAAGGCAGGCTTTCCGGCCTCAGTCCAAATGGTTCTGAACCGTTCCGTGCTTTCCCGCATCAGGTCCGTTCTTCCCGCCCAGTCGGCGGGAGCCCCGCAGCAGCCCAGCATGAGGCCGACGCCTTCTTCTATCGTTGAGAGAAGATATCGGTAGGTTTTTTCGACATACTCCGGACTGGACGCCGAAAGCTGGCATCCGGGATAGAACAGATACGCCGCAGCGGTATTGCCGTTTC
Source organism: Anaerovoracaceae bacterium (assembly GCA_035561275.1). Lineage (GTDB taxonomy): Bacteria > Bacillota > Clostridia > Peptostreptococcales > Anaerovoracaceae > Anoxybacterium. The sequence continues at coordinate 4,316 of DATMXY010000077.1, forward strand.
CGGGCGTCGGAGGCGGCTTGACCATGAAAAACTGGCTGCTGTTGCTGAATTCCATATCCTTCAGCGCAAAATCATGAGCGGAGGGAGGCATTTTGCCCTTTTCCGTCATACTTTCCCTGGTTTGCCGGACGAGATCCCTCATTCCGATGTCCAGGGGGCACTGCTCCCCGCACAATCCGCACATGGCGCAGGAATTGATCATTTTATTGGCATAGCGCGTTCCCATGATGACGTTTTCATTGACCCGGATCTGGTTTCCGTAGCTTTTCGGCGAGACGTTGAACCGCTGCAGGTGGCTGCATGCTTTGATGCATTCCACGCACCGGCACTTGAGACATCGCTCCGCCTCCTTGACCGCCTCTGCTTCGGTATAGACCTCACGGGTTTTTTCAATCCGGGCGGAAGGCTCCACATCCTCCGTATTATAGTTCAGCGGCGTAACGAAAGAGCCTTCCCTCTCCCGGGAAGCTGTCAAGGAGATCTTCTTGATATACCGTTCCATGGAAACGGCAGCCCGTTTCCCCGAGCTGACCGCATGGATCACCGAATCATTCCCGGTGAGCCTGCCTCCGGCAAATACCGGCCAGTCAAGGACCTGGAACGTTTCCGGATGGATATAAAGCGCTTCTTCCCATTCGCCGGTACCGAGGTAAACCGCGTCGTATTCTTTCGTGAGTGCGTTTAAATCCTCCGTGCCGATCCGGCTGTCATAATTGACTCTGACGCCCAGCTTGCCGACAGTCTGCAGTTCTTCTTCTATCGCTTCCCTGCCGATCCGCTCTCCCTCATAGCTCCAGATCCTGCCTCCCAGCCTTCTTGTCTGTTCATAGACCGTCACCTGAAAGCCCTTTTTATCCAGTTCGAAAGCTGCGGTCAGGCCGCTCACGCCTCCGCCGACAACGGCGGCCTTTCCTTTCTTTTTCGGAAGGATATCATACTTTTTATAAGGAGTATGGCCGTAAGAAACGGCAGCCCGTTCCAATTCGGACACATTGACCGGCTGGTCCAGGCCGCCTCTGACACAGGCCGCCTCGCAGGGATGGTCGCAGATCATACCGATGATTCCGGCAAAGGGTATTCTTTTTTCCAATATTTTATAGGCCTTTTTGAAATCGCTTTTTTCCATTTCGGCGGCCAGGGCCGCCACGTCCACATGAACGGGGCACCGGGCCGCGCAGGCGGCCGGTTCCTCATGGATGCATTTTTCGCATGCTTCAAAAAGGGCTTCGTTCATAGCTACCTCCAGATACGGGTAAAACCGGATCAGGGTCTGTTTGCACACCCTGACCGCGGTTTGCCCGAAAACGTAAGCGTTAAAGCGCCGCGAGAATTTTTTCCGGACGCGCGGGAAGCTTGGTGATCCGGACTCCGCACGCGTTGTAGATCGCGTTGATGATCGCGGCATGGGGCGCGGAAAGCGGCAGCTCGCCGGAACCGGACTGGCCGAATTTTCCGTTGGGCCTCAGGGTCTCCTGATGGATGAGGTCCATCTCGTCCGGTACGTCCAGAGGTCTTGGAATACCGCATTTATAGAGGGTCGTATGCTTGTTCAGGTCCTCGAAATCTTCAGACAGCGCAAGACCGATCCCCTGGGTGAGCCCTCCCCACAATTGTCCGTTCTGAACCAGCTTGTTGAGAACTGTCCCGCAGTCTGAAACCATCGTCAGCTTTTCGACCTTGGTTTTGCCCGTGACCGTATCCACCGCCACTTCGGCCAGCAGCACGCCGTACATATATGCCGCGAACGGGTTGCCCTGACCCGTTTCCAGGCTGCAGGCGTCGCACGGCGCAGTCCATTGACCGATATATTTTGTCGGCAGTCCTTCGTCGATCATCTCCTGCCAGGTCCTGTATGTGCCGTCTTCCTTCTTCAGCGCCGTAATCAGGTTCTCGCACGCCACCTGTGTCGCGTTTACCGTTTCAACAGAGGAGCGACTTCCGCCGGCAGGCCCGCTGTTGGGCGTCTTTTCCGTGTCATTCCTGATCAGCCGGATCTGTTCGGGCTTTATGCCGAGAGGCTTCAGCGCCTCATGGGCGGCCGTCAGGGATCCCATATCGGAGCCCTGGCCGTGGTCTTCATAAGCGTTGTAGATCGTGACGCCTTTCTTCGTGATTTCGGCCCAGACCTCGGAGGAGTCCGCACCGTCAAGGCCGCAGCCATATTCCAGCAATGAGATTCCGACTCCGTATTTGATATCGCCGCCTTTGATATTTTTCGCCGCCGCTTTTTCCTTGGCCTTTTTATAGATCGGGCGTATTTTATCCAGCGCCTGAGGGAATGCGATAACGTCGGGCGCACAGCCGGTAGGCGTGGTGTCCCCTTCTCTGTATACGTTCAGATAACGGAATTCCAGGGGATCCATACCGACTTTTTCCGCGAGTTCATCTACGAGCACCTCTGAGGAGAACAGGCTCTGGGGGGAACCGTATGCCCGGAAGGCCGATCCCCACGCATGGTTCGTCGCCACGGTACGGCCGGTTCCTCTGATATTGGGGATATTGTAGCCTGCGCCGATAAACTGGATCGCTCTCATGCCCAGCAGGTCGCCGAATTCGCAGTAGGGGCCGTGGTCGATGGTCCAGTCGGACCGCATAGCGACGATCTTTCCGCTTTTATCCGCTCCCATTTTCAGGTTGACAAAAAACGGCGACCGCTTGCCCGTATAGGTGATGTTTTGATACATATTCAGGTTAAGGAATACCGGCTTCTGTGTCACCAGAGCCGCCACGCCGAGAAGTCCTTCCATGGTCGGGCTGAATTTGTATCCGAAGGTGCCTCCGGCGTTGTTCTGCACGATCACAAATTTGTCAAGGGGCACGCCGACGCCCTCCGCCACCATCAACGCGTGGAGATGGATTCCGATGCTCTTGGAATGGACGATCACCTTTCCCTCTTCGTCGACATAGGCAAAGCCTACGTCCGGTTCGATGGTGAGATGGGGCTGCCTTCCTACATAAAAGTCGTCCTCTACGACATAAGGCAGCCCTTCCAGCAGAGGCTCGACCTCCCCGCCTTTAATGTTATAGTTATTGAAGTAAACATTCGGCGTTCCGGGATGGATCTCGATGGCGTCTTCGTCCATGGCATCGAGGGCGTTCATATAGGCGGGCAGTTCCTCGATCTCCACCTTTACCTTTTTTGCCGCTTCTTCCGCAAAGGCGGGCGAATAAGCAAGGACCATGGCTATGGCATCGCCGTACTGGAAAATCTTCGTATCGCATAAGATTGGCCGTTCTTTTCCGTCTCCTTTATTGGTCGGGAATGCAAGGCCGTTGATCCGGTTGGTCCCGGGAATGTCCTTATGGGTTATGACCCTGTAGACGCCGGGCATTTTCTCTGCCTCCGAGGGGTCGATGGACAGGATGTTCGCATGGGATACCTTGGCCTGGACCAATTTGATATGTAAGGCGTCTTCCGGCAGCTTCAGCGCCGCGTCGGCGCCGAAGTCCCAGGTCCCCGTGACCTTGGCCTCCGCCGAGGGCCTGGGTATGCTGGAGCCCAGCAAAGTCGCCCCGTCTTTCAGCCTGGGCCATAATTCGTCGGCGGTCACTTCTCCCCTTAAGATCCTGGCAGCGTCCATAACGGCGTTCACGATGGGTTTGTAACCCGTGCACCGGCATACGTTCCTGTTCACATGGAACCATTCCCTCACTTCTTCCCTGGCGGGGCTGAGGTTTTTATCCAGCAGCGCCTTCGCCGATACGATAAATCCCGGCGTACAGAATCCGCACTGGGCGGCTCCGTGTATCATAAAGGTAAGCTGCAGGGGATGAAGGGCTTCTTTTGTTCCTACGCCCTCGATGGTAACGATCCGGGCTCCGTCGGGGATCCTTTCCATTTTATAAAGACATGACCGCACGGCTTTGCCGTCCCAGATGACCGTGCATGCGCCGCACTCTCCTCCCCCGCCGCAGCCGGACTTGGCTCCGGTGAGAAAGAGTTGATGTCTCAGCACATTTAACAGGGATTCTTCCGGATCCACGATGAGACGTCTTTCAACTCCATTAATAAACAAGGTTTTATTAATCATATGATTATCTCCTTTACTCTTCAAATAATTCCCTGAACTTCAATGCGATCGCGCGTTTCTTGCCAATATTGGCGGCGGTGCTGTCCACGTACTCGATGGCGATGGCGGGACAGTATTTTACGCAATCGGGACTGCCGTCGCACAGATCGCATTTCATGATCCTCTTTTGTCTGGAGCTGTAGTGGATATTCCCCATGGGACATGAGCTGATGCACACCTTGCATCCGATACATTTTTTCGGATCCGTTATAACGGCGCCGTATTCGTCCCTGATAACAGCCCCGGTGGGACATACCTTCTGGCAGGCGGCCTCTTCACACTGCATGCACATGACAGGTACTGAAATTTCAGCTTCTTCAAAATCAAAAACATTGACCGCGGAATTCGGGCAGACCGCCTCACAGGTCCCGCAGTTGATGCACTTTTTAGGATTAATCATTAAAATTTTACTCATGATACTCTCTCCTTTCTGCCGCTCACAGCTCAAGGTATACCGGTTTCTTTGAAACCAGCGCGGCTACGCCAAGAAGTCCTTCCAATGCTGGCGCCGCTTTTTGCCCGTCCGTTCCGACCGGCGGATTCGGCGCCAGCGCCAGCTTCTCGGCAGGAACGCCTATGCCCTCTGCCAGTTCGCGCAGGGGAGCATCCGTGTTCTTCGTATGAATGATCAGCTTGCCCTTGTCGTTGAGATAGGCAAAGCCAACGTCGGGCTCCAGGGAAATATCCTCCGCCGCAGCCGCGCTCTCGGACAGTTTTTCCAGCTTCACCTTCACTTTTTTCGCCGCTTCTTCGGCAAGCTTCGGCTTATAGGCGAGCACCGCGGCGACAGCGTCCCCGGACCGGGTGATTTTCCTGTCGCTTAAGATCTGTCCCGAGCCGTTGAGCCTGTTTGTCCCCGGTACGTCCTTCCAGGTGATTACCTTGAATACGCCCGGCATCTTCTCCGCTTCCTCTGTTTCGATGGATAATATGTTTGCGCTGGATACCTGGGTTTGCACCAGCTTCATATAAAGTGAGCCTTCAGGCAGGTTCAGCCCCAGATCAGAGCCGAAGGCCCATGTGCCGGTCACCTTCGCCAAAGCCTCGGCATCAGGCTTGCCCGCGCCTGCCATTTTTGCCTTGTCCTTCAATTTAGACCATAACTCTTCTTTGACCGCTTCCCCCCGGATCAGCTTTGCGGCGTCCAGGACGGCGTCTATGGCCGGCTCGTCTCCGCCGCACCTGCATACGTTCCGGTTATCCCGGAACCATTCCCCGACCTCTTCCCTGGTCGGATCCGCGTTCTGATCGAGCAAAGCCTTCGCCGATACGATAAAGCCAGGAGTGCAGAATCCGCATTGCGCCGTTCCGTGAATGATCCATGCAAGCTGCAGCGGATGAAGGCCTTCGGCCGTTCCCACGCCTTCAATGGTAACGATCCTGGCGTCCTCCGGCACTTCCTTCATTTTTACGGTACAGGACCGTACCGCTTTGCCGTCCAGAATGACCGTACAGGCTCCGCATTCCCCTTTGCCGCAGCCTACTTTTGTGCCGGTGAGAAACATCTGGTTTCTCAGTACGCTTGCCAGCGTAACTTCAGGATCAACTACGACGCGTTTTTCGATTTCGTTGATAAATAGCGTTTTTTTAAGCATAGTAACCTCCCATCTCAAATCGTTGAACGAACGTCAGTCGGGTACTGACGCCGTCGTTCAATAAGTTTAGAATCAACCATCATGAAGTTTTACCCTTTGCAGATCTCTCCTGCGTCCGGCTGACCGGTAACCCGTTTCAATGCGAAGGACCGCCGCCGTCGCCGTCGTTCAAGCTTATCATTTATTAAATACGCATAATTCGTGCCAAATAGAATCATAAAAAAAAAGTGGCTGAGCCACTTGCAGATGTGCTTGTTTCTGTTTTCTGATTTTATACCGTTCCATTATGGAACGGTATGCGTCACGGTTGGGCGTTTCAAAGTGGAACGCTGTTCTGTTCTGGAACGCCCGCCGGATAATCCGATGCTTGTTACACCAACTGAATTGTTACGCTATTTGTCCTCCAGGCCTTTTTCGACCTCCAGCATTTTGCCCAGGGCAAGATCCTCTCCGATAAAAACGTGATTGCACTTGGGGCACTTCAGCAGCTCCACTTCAAAATTCCCGCTCAGGTAAGACGCCTTGACCTTGCTGAGCACCAGTTTTTCCCGGCATTGATCGCAGATCCACGGTACAGCCTGCGCATTTTCCTCTTTCATTCCCCGCTCCTTCACATATACAGATTGGAATACCGCTCCGCTTCGGAATATCGGATCCCATAACTCTCCATTTTTCTGTAAAGGGTGTTCCTTCCGATTCCGAGTGTCTTTGCGCACAGCGTGATATTTCCTTCGTACAGTTTTAATACCCTGAGGATATGCTTCCTTTCCATGGACTCCAGGTTCAGGTTTTCCTCCGCCGCTCCGCCTGCCTTTTCAAATTCCGGCCGGTTCAGGGCGAGCTCAAATTTTTCCTCGGGACTACCGAGGGACTTCAGAAAACTGTCCGGTATCGATTCCGTATTTACCGTAAGCTCTATTATGTTCTCAAGCTCCCTTACGTTTCCCGGCCATTCGTATTCCAGGAAGGTTTTCATCGTTTCCTCATTGATCGGTACACTTTTCTTTTTTAGTTTCCTGGAGATCCGTTCCATAAAATACTGGCTCAAAAGGGGTATATCGCCCTTTCTCTCCCTTAGCGGCATCAGCCTGATGGGAAGGACATTCAGCCTGTAATAAAGATCTTTACGGAAGTTGCCTTTTCTTACTTCTTCATTCAGATCCTTGTTGGTGGCCGCGATCACTCTTGCGTCAACGACGATTTCCTTATTGCTTCCGATCCTGATCAGGATGCCTTCTTCGATGACTCTGAGCAGCCTTGTCTGCATATCCAGGGGCATTTCACCGATTTCATCAAGGAAAATCGTACCGCCGTCTGCGATTTCGAATTTTCCGGGCTGGCCGGAAATTTTCGCGCCCGTAAAAGCGCCTCCCTCGTAGCCGAACAGCTCCGATTCGATCAGGTTTCTTGGGATCGCCCCGCAATTCAGTGCTACAAAGGGTTCGTCACGCCTGCTGCTGTAATTATGAATCGCCTGCGCAAAGAGTTCTTTCCCGGTTCCGCTTTCGCCCATGATCAAAACGTTGGACCGGCTGTCGGCGATCTTTTTGGCATATTCGATGATCCGAACAAAGTTTTTGTCCTGGCCGATGATTTTATCGAAAGTATAGACGGCCTGATGCCCCATGATCTTACTCGCAAGCTTCCTGACCTTTTTGACTTCTACAAAGACCAGAACGATATTCATCAATTTCTGTTCCCCGTCAAGGTTTGGATAGGCGCTCAGATTGAATTGCAGCTTTTTCCGCCTGGAATTTACAAAGACGTCGACGTCCACAAAGCTTTTGTTGTTTATGACAGCGGTTTTCACCCTGTTCCAGTCGTCCAGCAGATGCCACATTTTCATCGCCCGCATTTCGTCCGGGCTATAACCGAACAGATCCGCGGCGTGGCGGTTGACTGTTTTGATATTCCCGTCCAGGTCGGAGGTCAGAATCCCCGAATCAATGGATTCAAGGATCGTCTCTGTAAATTTCTTTTCCATGGACAATTCCGCATTGAATCGCTTGATATCCAGCATTTCTTCGATGGCGTTTGCGGCCGCCACCACCATGCCCAGGGTGTGCAGGTTGACAGACTCGCTGTAGCCTGTTAAATCAATACTTCCGATAATTTCGCCCGTGGAATTTCTGATAGGGGATGCGGAACAAGTCCACCTGTGATATGCCTTTACATAATGCTCCTCGCCCGACACCTGTAACGGTTTTACTTCGTAAAGCGTCGTGCCCATAGCGTTAGTCCCGATGCTGCGTTCGTCCATATACGCGCCGGGTACCATTTTCAGCGAAAAAGCTTCGGTCAGAATGTTTTCATCTCCGATGATGCTTAAAATACAGCCTTCCTCATCGGTCAGAATAGAAAAGAAATTGGATCCCTTCACAAAATTATATAGCCGGTTCATATAAAACTCGGCCGTATCGATCAATTCCCTTTTGGCCTCGAATTTCCTGTAAAGCTCGTTGCCGGAAATGATTCTTTTGCTGTAGACCCGATCCTGTTCAACTTTATATTGCCTGCATCGTTCATGGGAATTGATGATATAATCCTTCTTCAATTCCATTACTCTACCACTCATAAAACTCCCTCCGTAAAATAACCGTGCCGTAGTCATTTACCCATAAAGGTAATGTTTTTCTGATGGTTGATTATAAAGTTCAGATCAGCCTATTCAATTGTGTGTTTCAACGAAGCGGGGAAAATCTCCGACTCGTTATAACGCATAAATAGAAAATTTTCGACTGTAGAAAATTTTCTTACATCTGTGCGTTTCAACGAGGCAGAAGAACAATTTAACGCCTCGTTATTTTTTCGCAAAAACAGATTTGGAGAAATCATAAAGCTCGCTGCCGTCGGGATAACGGTATCTCTTTTTGTCCTGATCCTTCGGATAGTCGAAACGCCCGCCGCATCTCATGATCATGGTCTTGATCTCCGGCGTGTTCTCTTCCACGATCCTTGTAAACTGGTTGACCAGCAGTTCGGGATCGCCCGCGGTGTTGGCCCAGTTGTCGTAATGGTCCGGAATCAGCAGCTTGGCCCCGATGGTCTGCCCCAGCCTCGCGCAGTCGTAGGGAGGCATCTTGTCCGTCGCGCCCGGCGCGTTGCTGCCCATGTCGAAGATCGCTACGTCGATATCGTATTTGTGCTTGAATGCGATATACCCGTCGTGATACCAGGTGTCTCCCATGAACAGGATGTTTCCGCCGGAGGTCTTGAACAGGAAGCAGACCGCGGCCTCTTCAAAGGTCAGATTCACATCGCCTTCGCCGGTCCTGATCACCGTCTGGTCGTAGTTGATCAGGAATTCCACCTCGGCGCCTTTGACCTTGACGGATTCGCCGACATTTGCCGTGATGATCCTGTCGTCGGGAACTTCAAACCTCTTGAGTTTGTCTACTGTCCTGGGGGGGCCGTAGAACGGGGCGTTGGTGGTCTTTAAAGCGGCTTTTACCGTGTAGATGTCGCAGTGGTCCTGATGGCCGTGGGTGCAGAACACGCCGTCAAGCTGGTTGAACTGCCACGGGTCGATGACCTGGGGATTCAGTCGGATCCAGTTGATGCTGTCCGCTCCCGACTGCTTACATACGCCGCAGTAATAATAGGAGGTGTACATGGACGGTCCGCTGTACACGTCGATGAAGAAGATGCCGCCCTCGTCGGTTTTCAGGACCCAGGAAGGTCCTCCCAGCCACCAGATGCTGACTTCTCCCTTGGGAACCACTCTGTTCCCGATTTCCTGATTGAGCAGGGTGCCCCATTCCGGAAAGCTGTCGCGCAACCATTGATCGCGGTCGATGTCGTGATTCTGGTTCACGTAATCGCCGGCAATGATGCCGCGGCCGTCTGTTTTGATAATTTCTCTTGCCATTAATCATCCATCCTCTCTCTGAATTTATAATAT
>DATMXY010000078.1:0-6888 GCA_035561275.1 Anaerovoracaceae bacterium
GAAGGGAAGTGATATTAAATGAAAAATGCTGTCATTGTAGAGGTGGCCAGAACCCCGGTGGGAAAGTTCAGGCAGGCGCTCGCTTCGTTTGAAGCTCCGGCGCTGGGAAGTCTGGCGATGAAAAAGGTCGTTGAAAAAGCGGGAATTGATCCTGGAACCATCGACGAAGTAATATTTGCCAACCTGTTCGATTATAACTGGGGAAATCTGGCCCGGATCGCGGTGCTTGAAGCCGGCTTTCCGTTTTCGGTTCCGGCGATATCTTTGAACAGACAATGCGCCAGCTCTCTTGACGCGGTAGCGTTTGGAGCAAGCCTGATCATGACCGGCGCAAAGGATATCGTACTGGCCGGGGGGGTGGAAAGCTATTCCAAGCAACCGTTTATGATCAAAAAACCAGACAGCGCATATCCCATGTCGCTGGAGCTTGCACCGTTCAAAGTCTCATCTGATATCGCCGGCGATCCGCCGATGATCATTACCGCGGAAAACCTTGCGAAGAAATACGGTATTACAAGGGAAGAATGCGATGAATTCGCCCTGGACAGCCATAAAAAGGCGGCGTCCGCGTGGGCGAGAGGTTTCTACGACGGAGAAACGTTCCCCATAGAAATCCCGCAGAAAAAAGGCGATCCCATCATCTTTAAAACCGATGAATGCGTGCGCGCCGACAGTACCATGGCCGATCTGGCCAAGCTGAAGCCCGCGCTGCTGAAAGACGGCGTCGTTACCGCGGGCAATTCCTCTCCGATGAACGACGGCGCTTCCGCGATCCTGCTGATGAGCAGTGAAAAGGCGGAAGAGTTAGGCCTGAAACCGCTGGCGAGGGTGGCCGCTTTTGCTTCCGCCGGGGTGGATCCCAACATCATGGGCATCGGACCGGTAGATTCCACGAGAAAGCTGATGAAGAAAACAGGGCTGAAGATCGACGATTTCGATTTTATCGAACTGAACGAGGCCTTTGCGGCCCAGTCCATCGCCTGTATGAAAGAGTTGGAAGTTGATACGGCGAAGGTGAATCCCAACGGAGGAGCCATCGCCATCGGACACCCCAACGCGGCGTCGGGAGGGATCCTCACCGCAAGGACCGTACGGTATATGCAGGAACGCGATTTTAAGAGAGCGCTTATTTCTTTCTGCGTCGGCGGCGGCCAGGGTCTGTCGTGCGTTCTGGAACGGGATTAGGAGGTAATCTGTATGAGTAATTTGAATGGAAAATATGCGGTCGTGACCGGAGGCGGCAAAGGCATCGGCGAATCGATCGTAAAACGGTTTGTGGATGATGGGGCGGCTGGAGTCGCTATCCTGGGAAGAAATTTTGATACTTTAAAAAAGACAGCCGAACTGATCGACCCTGAGGGGAAAATCATACTGCCTGTCAAGTGCGATGTTTCCGATGAAGGACAGGTAGCCGACGCGATCAAAGCGATCTTAGACAAGTTTCAGACAATCGATATTCTGGTCAACAATGCCGGCATCACAAAGGATTCCATGTTCCACAAAATGACGAAAGAGCAATGGGATGCCGTAATTAACATCAACCTCTACGGTACCTATCATATGTGCAAATATGTGGTGCCGGTCATGCGCGAAAAAAATTACGGCAGGATCGTGAACATCACATCCATATCCGCGAGCGGCAACATTGGTCAGGCCAATTATTCCGCCACAAAGGGCGCCATCGTAAGCTTCACAAACACGCTTGCCCTGGAAGGCGGACCCAAGAATATTACGGCGAATTGCGTAGCTCCGGGATTTATTAAAACGGAAATGTACGATGCGGTGCCGGAAGAGATCATTGCCCAGCATGTGAAGCGCATTCCGCTGAAGAGGCTCGGAGAGCCGGAAGAAATCGCCGGCGCGGTGTCCTTCCTGGCAAGCGACGACGCAAGCTTTATTTCAGGGCAGTGCCTCACCATAAGCGGCGGCGGCAGCATTTAATCGCGTCGGGTAATCGCATAATATAACATAGAGGAACGGGAAGGAGGATCGTATGAAGCTGAAAGACAAGGTCGCCGTGATCACCGGAGGTTCAAGAGGGCTGGGCAAGGCCATCGCCCGGCAGTTCCTTGAAGAGGGCGCGGTGGTCGTGATAACCGCCACGAAGGAAGATAAACTTCGAAGTACGGCGGAAGAACTGGGCACGCTGGGTAAAATCGAAGGCGTCGTCATGAATGTTTCACAGTTCGGTGATGTTCAGGAGAAAATGGGAAGCATCATCGAAAAGTACGGGCGGGTGGATATCCTTGTGAACAACGCGGGGATAACCGCGGACGCGCAACTGGTTAAAATGACGGAAGAACAGTTTGATTCCGTTATTGCGGTGAACTTAAAGGGAGTGTTCAACTGCACCAAGGCTGTTGCGGGTAAAATGACCGAGCAGGAATACGGCAGGGTCATCAATATTTCGTCGGTGACCGCCCATAACGGTAATTTCGGCCAGACCAACTACACGGCGTCAAAGGCGGGAGTTATCGCCATGACGCAGACATGGGCCAAGGAACTCGGCAAAAAAGGTATAACGGTTAATGCCGTGGCGCCGGGTTATACCCTGACGGAAATGGTGGAGGCGGTACCCGAAAAAGCCATTGAGGCGATCAAAGAAAAAACTCCGGTGAAAAGGCTTGGCAAGCCTGAAGAGATAGCCGCCGCATGCGTATATCTCTCCTCCGATGAGGCGGCTTTCGTAACCGGAGCGGTGCTGAAGATTGACGGGGGCCTGGTGCTGTAACGGCAGAATGATTGAAATCAGGCGTTTGTTGTTGGGTTGTTGTTGTATGATGATATAAAAATTTTTTCGACATTTGAGATTGGCTGTGCGACTTTGAATAAGCCGGTTTGAATTCCGTATTTTTGCTGATGTTCATTACGGTATAAATGATCAAGACCGACATTTACCCGTTATGATATAAAAATGAAACGGAGGGAAAAGATAATGAGAAAGAATAAACTTATTCTCACAGTGCTCGCAATTGTTATGATAATGGCGTTGGTACTGAGCGGATGCGGTGGCGGCGGCGCCGCCGAACCGTCAGGCGATACCGGGGAAGGAACCGAAACCCCCCAGGGCGGCGGCGAAGTGATCATCGGCTTTGTCGGAGCGCAGACAGGCCCGTCGGCGACGATGGGAATCGCCACCAAACAGGGCGCGGAACTCGCCATTGAAGAGATCAATGCAGCCGGCGGCATCATGGGAAACCAGATCAAATTTGTTACCCGCGACGATGAAGCCGATCCGACAAAGTCCAAGACCGCGGTGGAGGAACTGATCGATAAAGAGAAGATCCAGATGATTCTCGCCCAGCCGAACTCAACCTGCGTTGCGGCATCTGAAGATTATGTCAACCAGAACAAAATCATCCAGATCATTCCTATCGCAACCAACACCCTGCTTGTTGATCCCGCAAAATATCCTTATACCTTCAGAACCTTCTTCCCGAGCCCGGTACAGGCTGAAGCCCTTGTAAACATCGCCAAGAATGCCGGCTTCCAGAAAATCGTCCTGCTCGGAGACACGACCGCCCTCGGAAATGACGGAATCGCTTCTCTGCAGGCAGCATGCCAGGCAGCCGGGATCACTCCGGTCGAGGCGATCACGTATAAATCCGGAGACGCCGACATGACGCCCGTGGCTGAGAAGATCAAAAAAGACGAAGCGGATTGCGTACTCGCATGGACGCTTGGCGCTGACGGAGCGAAAATCGTCGCAGCGCTTTCCAGAATCGGTTACATGGACAACCTGATCTATCTTGGCTATACCGGACTCTCTCTGCCAAACTTCAGAGAACTTGCCGGGGACGGCATCGACAGATGCTATACCATCAACGGCTACTGGTCCATCGAACAAGGCAAGACGGAACTGGATGCCGAGCGTCAGACGCTCTATGAAAAGATGGTGGCGAAGTACGGAAAATACGGCCCCGGCGGCAGAACCACCGCTCCTCAGATGGTAGCGTCCGGATACGATGCGATCTACCTCTATAAATGGGCAGTGGAAACAGCAGGCACCTTCGATCCCGACGCCGTGAAAGAAACATTTGAGAATAAGATTTCCGAGTATCCGACAAAGATCGGTTATGCGGACGCGTACAGGTTCACTGCGACGAATCACGAAGCGATTTCCGGAAAGGATCTTGTACCTGTTCTGTTAGACCCGATGGCGACAACCGACAAGCTCTTCGGAGACGTTTATATCAGAGGATCATTTTCCAAATAACGAATAAATTTCACTGAAGTCAATAAACTGCGATGTGCCGATACCGGCCTTAAAACGGCTGGTATCGACACGTCATTTTGAACGATGGAACACATTAGGGCAGTTAAAACAATGAGAGGAGATTAACAGGATGCAGCAACTGATATTCGGACTGGCCAACGGGAGCATCTACGCGCTGATGGCGCTTGCGATCGGGATGGTCAGCTCCACCACGGGCATTGTTAATTTTGCACACGCGTCTGTTGTAATGATGGGAGCAATGGTAAGCTGGTGGATGATGGTGATTTACCATTTCAACTATTTTCCGGCCCTGATCGTGGCAATAGCCGTCAGCATCGTGCTGAACATAATCATGTATGAGACGTGCGTCAAGAAGCTCGGAAATTTGCAGGACAATGTGGGATGGATCATCACACTGTTCGGCGCGTCGATCATATTGGACAACGTTGCGCGAATGGTTTTCGGTACGGAACCGCAGGCGTATCCGTATCTGTTCAAAGGCAAGATGATAACGATCGGCGATGCAAACATCATGCTCCACGAGCTGATGATGATCACAATCGCTATCGTGATCGGAATCGTATACCAGACGATCATAAAGAGGACCCGGTTCGGCCGGGCTGTCCGCGCTGTCGCGTTCCGGCCGTCCACGGCGGAACTCATGGGCATCAAGAGCGAATATATCATACTGCTCTGCTTTGCGATGGCCGGCGCCGTTGCGGCGGTGGGGGGCGCTCTGATCGCACCCATTACGTTCGCAAGCTATACCATGACGCTTTCAATTGGACTGAAAGGATTTGCAGCCGCCGTACTTGGCGGTTTCGGTAACACAAAGGGAGCGTTTATCGGAGGTCTGATCCTGGGGCTTATCGAAAGCTTTATCAGCATCTTCATCCCCGCGGGGATAAAGGATTCGATCAGCTTCGTGATCATGATCATCGTAATAATATTTTTGCCGGGAGGGATAATGAGTGCCAAGATTTTTAACAAAAACTGGTCCGCTGCAGAAAAAGTATAGCGCATGGTTTAACATATTAAAGGCGGTATTGCTGCTTTTTTGCCTGGCGTTTCCATTCATGGCCGGCAATTATTACATCAGATTTGCCATAATCATATTTATTTACACCATACTGTCCATCGGTTATGACATATCTTCCGGATACTGCGGCATGCTGACCCTTTCCGCCGCGGCGATCTTCGGCGCAGGCGCCTATGCGTCGGCAATCACGATTGTCACCCTGAAAATGCCGTTCCTTGTCGGCATGCTCGCGGCGATGATCGTCACCGGACTGATCAGCTTTTTGATATCCCTGCCTGCGTATAAAGTAAAGGGCCACTACCTGGCGCTGATCAGCCTGGGTATTCTGGAGATCGTGCAGAGGATCCTCAACGACTGGACCTCTCTGACCCAGGGTGCGGCGGGATTTTTTCTTCCCTCATGGTCCATCTTCGGCATAGGGCTTACGAGTTATTCAAAATATTATGTCGTTTTGTTCTTCCTGGTCCTCGCCATGTTATTTGAGTGGGGACTGGTCAAGAGCCACTGGGGCCGTGATTTTACCGCAGTGAAGAATGATGAGATCGCTGCGTCGGGCGTAGGCGTCAACAACAGGAAATTCAAGGTCATCGCGCTGCTCATCAGCTCGATGATCATTGGGGTCGCCGGCTCCCTGTATGCAAGCTACAGCGAGTTCATCAGCCCCGATACTTTTGGATTCTATCTGACGATTTTGGTCCTGCTGATGGTCGTCATAGGCGGAACAGGGACGCTCTCCGGTCCTGCCATCGGCGTTGTCGTCGTCATGATCATACCGGAATTTTTCAACGCTTCCCCCGACCTGAAGCAGATCGTCTTCGGCGGCCTGCTGATCGTACTGACACAGATCCTGCCTGGCGGGATCGTAGGAAGGGTAAAGCGGCACTTCAGGGAAATCGAAGACAACAGGGATATTGATGAAGTAGGCGACAGGCCTCCTGTCAGCTTTGAGAAATACAGGGTTGACGCAGATGGGCCTGAAAATATCCTTGAAGTAAAAAATCTCACGAGAAGATTCGGCGGACTTACGGCGGTGGGGAATCTTGACCTGACGGTGAAACGGGGCACGGTCCATTCCCTGATCGGGCCTAACGGAGCCGGCAAGACCACCACAGTCAATATGATAACGGGTATCGATAAGCCCACCGAAGGCAGCGTCGCGTTCAACGGCGAGGATATCACCGGTATGGAACCCTTCCTTTCGGTAAAGCGCGGAATCGCCCGGACGTATCAGCATGTCAGGCTGTTCAAAGACATGCGCGTGATCGACAACGTGGCCATGGGCGGCAGAATTTACTATACGTATACTCTGGCTGACGCGATTTTCCATTCGCGTAAGAAAAGAAAAGAAGAAAAAGAAACATACCTGGAAGCTTATGACTGTCTGAACCTGATCGGCCTTGGCGAGAAATCTAATTTTGATCCGGGAAGCCTTTCTGCGGGACAGCAGAAGCTGCTGGAGATCGCCCGCGCCCTGTGCGAGAAGCCGAGGCTCATGGTTCTGGACGAGCCCTGCGCGGGCCTGAATGAAACGGAAGTGGCGGAGCTTTCGGAAATCATCAAGAAGATAAAAGACGTCGGCATAACGGTGCTGATGATCGAGCACCATATGAGCATCGTCATGGGCATATCCGAT
>DATMXY010000079.1:0-4122 GCA_035561275.1 Anaerovoracaceae bacterium
CCTTTATAATTGTATATATCGATGCAAATAATTCGCATTTGCATTTCATTCAGGGAGGTTGGCAATGACAGAGATTTACATCATTTCGGGTTTTTTGGGAGCGGGTAAAACCACGTTGATCCGTAAGCTTCTGAAAGAGGCTTTTTACGGAGAAAAAGTCGTTTTGCTGGAAAATGATTTCGGTGAGGTGAGCGTTGACGCCGCCCTGCTGAAATCCGGCGGCATAGAAGTAAAAGAGATCAATTCGGGCTGTATCTGCTGCAGCCTTTCCGGCGATTTCGTCAAGGCGGTCAAAGAAATTCACAGGCAGTACCGCCCGGATAAAATAATCATCGAACCGTCCGGCGTCGGCAAGCTGTCGGATGTCGTACGGGCCTGCGAGGATCCGGCCATTCAACCGCTGGCGGGCGTGAAACGGAAGATCACGGTCGCAGATGCGGCGCGCTGCAAGTCCTACCTGGATAATTTCGGAGAGTTTTTTGAAGATCAGATCGAAAATGCAGATGTGATCGTATTAAGCCGTACGGAAGACCATCCGGATAAAACAAAAGCCGCCGTCGATTTGATCAAAGGCCTTAACCCCTTTGCGGCCATTCTTTCAAACTCCTGGGACCTGATCGGATCGAATGAAATCCTGCTTCCCCGCCATGATCGGCCCGAACAGGAGGCACATTCTCACGACCACGTCCACGACCAGAATAACGGGCACAACCATGGTCATGATCACAATAGCGAACATGGTCATCATGACCACGACCACGATCATGATCACGACCATGATCATGATCACGACCATGATCATTCCGCCGAAGAGATCTTTGACACCGTTACCGTCCGTACCACCCGAAAATTCACAAATGACGAATTGAAAAATCTTATATACCGGCTGGAGCGCGAGCTGACGGGAACCGTTCTTCGCGCCAAAGGCATTCTACACGGTACAAACGGATATCTCGAGCTGCAATACCTTCCCGGCGATCTGAAAATCAGGGACTGCGATACCGAAGGCGATATGCTGAGCTTCATCGGAAAGGATCTGAACAGGCGGGAATTGATCGAATTGTTAAAAGGGGCGTGAGGTCTTGCATATACCTGTTTATGTTGTGACCGGGTTTCTGGGCGCCGGAAAAACAGCTTTGCTGAATAAGGTCGTGAATCATTGGGAATCCCAGAATGTGCAAATGCTGGCGCTGCAGTTCGAGTCCGGAGAGGAAACGCTGAGCAGCCATTACGGTAATTGCCATATTATGACTTTCACGAAGAAGGAATTCGATCAGAACCCTGATCATATCGCGGAGCAGATTCACGGCTGTCTGCTGAAAAATCCGCCTGACGAAATTTGGGTCGAATGGAACGGCATGACGCCGTTATCGCAGCTGCTTGCTTTGTTTCAGCATCCTTCGCTTTACCGCCTCTGCCGTTTCGGTAAGATGGTCCATATAGCCGACGGCGGCATGCTGGAGAGTCTGTTGGGAAAGACGGGAGGGACGCTGACGGAGCAGATTGCCAACTCCGATCTTGTCATCCTGCGGTCCGCAGGCTCGGACAAAGCGTATCGCCGCATGGAACGCCTCATCGGCAGCGTCAACCCCAGCGCAAAGATATATGAGCCGGATCAGTTTGAGGCTCTCCTCCATCAGGTTTTTCACAAAAGGATGAATCCGATCAATGCATTCTGCATCGGGATCCTTCTGTTTATCGGACTATATCTCGCGTCCGCATCGATTTTTCACATCGCGCAAACGCCGGTCAATACGATCATCAACATATTCCTGGGCATTGTACTGCAGGCCATTCCGTTCCTGCTGATCGGGGTATCCATTTCATCGGCGATCCAGGTTTTTATCTCAAGGGACGCCATCGAGCGAAAATTTCCGAAACGGCTCGGCTGGGGCATGCTGGCCGCCATCCTGGGAGGCTTTTGCCTTCCGGTCTGCGATTGCGCATCCATTCCCATCTTCAGGAGCCTCGTAAGAAAAGGAGTTCCGCTGCCGGTGGCAATCACCTTTATGACGGCGGCGCCGGTCATCAACCCGGTGGTCATGCTGTCCACCTACTACGCCTTCAACGGCAGCCTGCGGATCGTCGCCGCACGGATCGGACTCGGCATCCTTTCAGCGGTTCTGATCGGGCTGTATTTTGCCGCAAGGCCTTCCAGGGGCAAGGTTCTCGCCGGAGGCGCCGATATCCTGATGTGCAGCTGCGGATGCTATGAAGGCGTGCAGAGCGTAACCACGCTGAGCGGCAAGCTTGGGCTGTTCCTTCGCCATTCCCAGGCGGAATTTTTTAACGTAGGAAAATACCTTATGATAGGGGCTTTTGTGGCCTCGGTTTTTCAGACGGTGATGTCAAAGGCGATTTCGGTTCAAAGCAGCGCGGACTTTGCGGTTTCCCTGCTCGTCATGATGGCTATGGCGTTTGTGCTGTCCCTGTGCTCGTCCTCCGACGCCGTTGTCGCCCGCAGTTTCGCATCCAGGTTTCCCATGGAAGCCATCATGGGTTTTTTGGTTTTCGGTCCCATGATGGACATCAAAAATGTTATAATGCTCTCAAACGGTTTTTCAAAACGGTTTATTGTGCGGCTCTTAGCGGTCGTTTTCACGGTATGTTTCCTGGTGGTGTTCTTGCTTGCACGACCGGCGATAGGGAGGTGATCTGAATGCAGAAGAGAAAAAGAGTCCTGAACCCTCAGGCGGGTCTGGAATTTTTGTGTTACGCGGCGTTTACCGCCCTGATCCTTTACCTGGTCAGCAGCGGGAAATACCAAAATTACGTTGCTCCCAAACTGGTGCCGTATCTTTATTTCGCTGCGGCGGTGATGGCGATATGGACGCTGTCGGGACTTTTCCAGTTGTTTCGTCCGCAGTTTAAAACCCGTACAGCCCATTGCTTCGTACTGGCAATCCCGATCATGCTGCTGCTGCTTCCTCATGCCCCGGTCAGCGCTTCCGATCTCTCGTCGGGTTATCTGAGCGGAAATGCAATCGCCAAACTTTCCGGGCAGAATCCGTTTGCCGGCGCCGCACCGTCTGCCGACAAATCCGCCGGAGCGAACTCCACCCCCCAGACTTCCGGACAGGAATCCGAACCTCAAGCCGACGAACAGGCAGCCGAGCCTCAGGCCGGCGGACAGGAAACCGACATTGCGGCTGCCGGTATCGATTCCCAGGCTGCCGGGCCGAATGGCGATTCTCAGGCCGGCGGACAGGACGACGTATTCACTGACGAATATGGAAATCTCCTGGTGGGTTTGGATATGGAACATAAGAAAATTACAGTAAAAGACGATTATTTCTATCCCTGGATTGCCGAAATATATACCAATCTGGATAAGTACGAGGGCTATCAGATCTCCATAACCGGGTTTGTATTTAAAGATCCCGAAACGATGCAAAGCGACGAGTTCACTCCTGCCCGCCTGATGATGTCGTGCTGTGTTGCGGATTTGACTCCCGTCGGTCTTATCTGTAACTATGCCAACGCCTCCGGACTGGAGGACGAATCCTGGGTAACGGTTGAGGGCACCATTTATGAAGGGGAATATCAGGGTGAAGCTGAGCCTCAGATCCTCGTAACAAAGATCTCGCCTGCGGAAGAGGTGGAGGGATATGTCTATCCCTAATACCAGGCGACCAGAAAGCCGCATTGTATTTGATGGCGTGTGTCTGTTTGCCCCGTTATTTTTTACCGGCGCATAACGGGCAGATCCCTATGAACTCAAGGTGATGACCGGTGATGATATACCCGGTGTCTTTATTGAGCTCTTCCTCCAGTGCGTCCAAAGGACATCCGTCGATGGGGATTGTTTTATTGCACGAAGTGCAGGTCAAATAATGCTTATGCTGCTGATTATTGAATTGATAATAGGTCTTTCCATCCTGACTCCGGTTTTTCAGCAGGATACCTTTCTCAGACAAGGCGCCGAGAATCCGATACGTTGTGGAAATACTCATATGAACGTTCCTGATAACCTGCGAATGGATATCCTCGGCGGCTATGGGATGGTCGGCGCTTCCCAGCACATTTAATACCGCTCTGCGCCGTTTTGTATCTTTCAGATCCGATTCCTTCAATATCTTATGGTTCAAATCTACCTTCCTCCTTAAGCTGACCGCTGCCGCT
>DATMXY010000080.1:0-6955 GCA_035561275.1 Anaerovoracaceae bacterium
GAATTATGAAAAAGTTATTTGCTATTTCGTTGGTTATCATATTGGCCCTTGGAGCGTTTGCAGGCTGCGGCGGCGCGCAGGACGGCACGGACGGCACTGGCGGAGAAACCGCAGAGGTTACCGGTACTGTCGTAACGGCAGGGTCGACTTCGGTACAGCCGTTATCGGAAGAGTTGGCGGCTGCGTTTATGGACGCAAACTCCGGAATCACCGTGGAAGTGCAGGGCGGCGGCTCCGGACAGGGAATCAAGGCCATTGAAGAAAAAATCGCTGACTTCGGCGCATTGTCAAGAGAAGTCAAGGAAGAAGAAAAAGGATCCCTCGCAGAAGAATTCGTGATTGCGAAGGACGGAGTAGCGGTTATCGTCAATCCGGAGATAACGGTTGAGGATCTCACAATTGAACAGATCAAGAAAATTTACACCGGCGAGATCAAGAACTGGAGCGAAGTCGGCGGCGCTGACGCCCCCATCGTAGTCGTAAGCAGAGAAGAAGGCTCCGGCACCAGAGGCGCTTTCACTGAAATTACCAAGGTTTTCGCTGACGAAGTAGACAATACGACAAAAGACGCGCTGGTACAGGGTTCAACGGGAGCGGTCATGCAGACGGTAGCCACGACCCCGAACACCATCGGATATGTATCTCTGGGATCTTTGGCCGACACTGTTAAAGCGGTTAAAGTAGAAGGCGTTACTCCGACCACCGAGACCGTATTATCCGGCGAGTACAAAATTTCAAGGCCGTTCCTCTATGTAACGGGCGGCGAACTGACGGAGGCCGCGCAGCTTTACATCGACTTCGTAATGAGCGATGAAGGTCAGGCAATCGTGGAAGAGAGCGGATTCATCTCCGTTCAATAATGAGCTGATAAGCTTCTCCTCAAATGAAATATATAGCAGAAAGGCCTTTCGCATCTGCGAAAGGCTTTTTCTTGCGCTTAACAATATCGGACCGCTTATCATATGATATGCAGAGGATACGAGGTTTAATGAGAAGGAGGAGAAAAAATGCCGGAAGATGAAGATATGCTGATTCCTGTTCCCGGGATCGATAACTTAACATATGAGGATGCGAATATTTTGTTACGTTTTCAAAGACTGTGGATAGAGCTTATCCTGTGGATGAGGAACTTTTTCCACAGTGCTTTGGAAAACCTGCCGGACCTGGCGACGGTAACCGCCCGGGTTTTCCAGCAGATGCCCCAGGATTTTTTCAACGAGTTCAGCAAGTATTTCGGCCCGGAGGAGTCACAACGGTTTCTCAATTTGTTTTCCAGGCTGGTAGCCATCAACTGGCAGTTGGTCAACGCCTATAAAGAAAACAATCAGGCTGCCATCGACGAGAGCACTGTGCTATGGTACAGGGCCGCCGATGAAATAGCAGACTTCCTGGCCGGCGTCAACCAATACTGGGATGAAGACGAGATCAGAACCGTGCTGCACAAGTATATCCAGTTAAAGATCGCGGAAATCATAGCTTTTTTAAACAATGATTACGACCAGGAGCTCCAGATATTCAACGAGTTGGAGGGGCTGGTTACCCGTATGGCAGCGAGCCTGGCAATGGGAATCATCGCCAGGAGGCCGCAGCGGCTGGAACCGCCGTTCCAGGCTCAAAAAAGGCAGTGAAAAGCGGCGTGCATAATTCTCCTTGATACAGGAAAAATATATAAAAAATATATTAGATTGAAAAGGAGAAGAAAATGGCGGATCGTAATTCAAGTATCGGATGTACCGTAACGGAATGTAGATTTCACGGCAAAAGTGAAGACTACTGCACTTTAAGCAAAATTGAAGTGGTGAAGCATTCCGGAACGGCAGAAACGGTGGAACAGACAGATTGCGGCAGTTTTAAACGCGGCTGATCTTTAGTTAAACAAATAAAAATTGTATCTGCGGACACCTAACACGGTCAGGTACAATTTTTTATTTTTTCGTCAGCAAGGTAACAACGTGCGGATAGAAATCTTTGATTTCAGTATTCGCACTTTTTATTTTTCCACATATTATGAATCAAGGTGCCGTGACAAACCGGAACCGATACTTACGGTTGGTTCACCGCATCAAAACTACAGGAGGGAGTTTTATGCAACAGTATGTAGTAAGACCGCACGATACATTATATTTGATTTCAAAAGAGTTCGATGTGCCGCTGGTGCAGTTGATCAGGGCCAATCCTCAAATAACGAATCCGAATTTGATTTATGAAGGACAAACCATCAATATTCCGAATCTGCTGACGGTGCCGGATCAGATCGGAAGTCTCGAGACAAATGCCGTTAATATCATAGATGATATCTATCGATCAGACTGGGCGAGCGCGAACAGCAGGGTCAACGAAATAAGAACGACGATGAATACACTTGTTCCGATTCTCCAGGAAGCGGAAGTCCCCAATGACGTCATTTTCGAATTAAACGCCACCATCAGAACGCTGGAGCAGAATGTCACGCAAAGAAGGGCTTATCCGGCAATATCACAGGCAAATCGCATCACTCAGATCCTCGCGGATGTCCTCGACTATTTCAACGTGATCGTACCGCCGGATTTGCTGAGGCTGGCATATTTCGCAAGGCAGCTGATCGTGAATGTCGAACAGAATGATTGGGCGGAAGCATTGCAGAATTACAGGAGGGCTATGGCCGTATGGCAGAGGATCAGGCCGCTTCTCGGCAACTATGCTCAGGACGTCGCCGTGGTGGATCAGGTATTCGTCGATTTGCTCGGTTCCATAAACAGCAGGGATTATCGCACGGCAATCGACGGCGCAAGCCGGATCCTTGAGCTCAATGAGCGGCTGACGGCCAACTTTGAACAGATGTACACATAATGAAATAAATTGAGATAAAGAAATCGACCTGCGGAACGAAATACGCCCGCAGGTTTTTTGTCATTGAAATTGGTATAGATTGTGGTAAGATAAATGTACGGCAAAAGGAGGGGAAAAATATGAAAGACAAAAGCGTATGGGTGATTCTGCTTTGTGTCGTATTAATGCTTGGGTTGGCCGCACTGGCAGGCTGCGGCACGGATGCGGGATCGGGCGGACCGGAAACCGGCCCCGGTGGAGGCACGGATACCGCGGATAATGCGGAAGAGGAACAGGTCTATCAGGTCGCGGTCTGTTTTGCCAATAAAGAATATATTGACACCGGCAACGAAGCCCTGGATAAATTCAACATCTACACGGAAGAAATAACCTCCGCGCCGGAAGACGTTTATCTGGATGCGCTGGAGCTGCTCAGGGAGCCTTCCGATGAAAGCGACAGCACGATGATCACCGAACAGGTCGTATTCAATGATGCTTATCTGGAAGGGGATACGGTTTACGTTGATTTTAAAAGCGTCGGCCCTAACAGTGGCTCTTTGGGGGAGGGCTTTCTGGTCAGCCAGATCGTGAATACTCTGCTCAGTTTTGACGAAGTAACGCAGGTACAGTTCCTGGTGAACGGCGAGGTCACGGAAACCCTGATGGGCCATGTCGGTACGGCAGAGCCCTTTACGAAAGACGTTTTTACCGAGTAGGAAATATTATGGCTATGTTTGAATATGAATTGATCCGTTCGGGGAGGAAAACCCTGGCCTTGTATGTGAGGCGTGACGGCAGGCTCGAAGTGCGGGCGCCGCTCAGGACAAGCAGGGCGTATATTGACGAGTTCGTCCTGAAAAAGCGGGACTGGATCGAAAACACCCGGAACAGGCTGGCTGAAAGACAGGATGCCAGGAAGACCATTCGGCTAACGAAAGAGGAAGAAGCTGTCTATAAAAAGCAGGCAAAAGCGTACCTGCAACAGAAATGCCGGCATTTTTCCGGAATAATGGGACTGCGGCCCGGGGAAATCAAGGTCAATGGGGCGAAATCCAGATGGGGCTCCTGCAACCGTAAGGGCAGTATCAATTTTACATACCGCCTGCTGCTTGCGCCGGAGGAACTGACGGATTATGTGGTCGTCCACGAGCTGGCCCACCTGAAGGAGATGAATCACTCCGCAAAATTCTGGTCCATTGTGGAGCAGACCATGCCGGACTATAGGGCGAGAAGGAAAAAGCTCAGGGAATTTGAACGCCAGGTGGAACTCATCGTCCGTCCGGACTAAAACCGTTCGTTTACGCATAAATCTTTTTAAAAAATAATATATGGAGGATGACAATGAAACAGAACGAAGTCAGGGATATAGGCCTTGCGCCTCTGGGAAGGCAGAAAATTGAATGGGTCAAAAATAACATGCCGATTTTGAGCGGCTTTGAAGCGCAGCTTTCAAAGGAAAAACCTTTTCAAGGGGTAAAGATCAGCCTTTCGGTCCATCTGGAAGCGAAGACGGCGTATCTTTGCGAAGTTCTGGCGGCAGGCGGCGCAGACATGTCCGTCACCGGAAGCAACGTCCTCTCCACCCAGGACGACGTCGCAGCGGCGCTGGCTGCGACGGGCATGAAGGTTTACGCATATCACGGTGCTACGGAAGAAGAATATAACAGGCATATTGAAATGGCCCTGACCCATAAGCCCAACATCATCATCGACGACGGCGGTGACCTGGTGGGCCTGATCCATACCTCCCGGCCCGACCTGGGAGAAGAATGCTGGGGCGGCTGCGAGGAAACCACCACCGGCGTGATCCGGCTGAAGGCCATGGAAAGGGAAGGGATCCTGAAATTCCCCATGGTGGCGGTCAACGACGCCCTGTGCAAGCATCTCTTTGACAACCGCTACGGCACCGGCCAATCCACCTGGGACAGCATCATGAGGAATACCAATCTCATCGTAGCGGGGAAGACCGTCGTGGTCGCCGGCTACGGCTGGTGCAGCAAGGGGATCGCCATGAGGGCCGCCGCGCTGGGCGCCAAGGTTATCGTGACGGAAATCGATCCCGTCAAGGCCATTGAAGCCCGGATGGACGGCTACGACGTCATGACCATGAAACAGGCCGCTCCCCACGGGGATATCTTTGTGGCGGCTACGGGCTGCGAGCACGTCATTACCGTGGAGCACATGCTGACCATGCAGGACAGGGCGATCCTCACCAACGCAGGTCACTTCAACGTGGAAGTAGACATGGCCGGGCTGGAAAAGGCGGCGGTGGATAAGAAGGAAACCCGCAAGAACGTCATGGGTTATCGGCTTTCAAACGGAAAGTGGGTCAACGTCATCGCGGAAGGCCGGCTGGTCAACATCGCGGCTGCGGACGGGCACCCGGCGGAGGTCATGGACATGAGCTTTGCGGTACAGTGCCTGTCGGCGCTCTATATTTTAAATAACCGGGGCAAGCTGGAAAACAGGGTGATCAACGTAACGGCGGAAATCGACGACGTTGTGGCCAGGAGAAAGCTGGAAGCCTGGGGCATCGAAATCGATAGGCTTACCCCTGAGCAGGAGAAATATTTAAACAGCTGGAATATCAAATAGCTGCGGGTATAGCCGGAAACACGGCTGCCGTACTTTTCATCACGAATGAAATAGATTTATTTTAGAAAGGGAAACAGGTTAGAATGAGATTTGCAAGCAGAATGGAGCGCCTGCAGGACAAAGCGCTTTTAAACGCCATGGAGCTGACGGAAACGGCGGATATGATCTCCTTTTCGGCCGGCTTCCCGTCGCCGGAAACATATCCGGTGGAAGCGATCAAGGAATCTTTTGTCCAGGTCCTGGACCGGGAAGGCAAGGAGGCCCTGAGCTACTGTTCCACCAGCGGATACGGAAAATTGAGGGAGATCATCGCAAGGCGTATGCGCGGAAAATTCGATCTGAATTATAAAACGGATGAGGTGATTATCACCAGCGGTTCTCAGCAGGCGCTGGATATGAGCAGCATGCTTTTTATCAATAAAGGCGATGTGGTGCTGTTTGAAACTCCGTCCTATCTGGGGGCCGTCAACGCGCTGAGGGCTTATGAGGCAGAGCTGGTCGCCCTGCCCACGGACAGGGAAGGCCTTGTCATGGATTCCCTGAAGCGGGCGCTGGATCAATATGGAGACCGCGTCAGACTGATCTATGTGATCCCGGATTTTCAGAACCCGACAGGAAGAAGCTGGTCGGAAGAGCGAAGAAGGGAATTTGTCAAGTTTATTTCTGATTATGACATCCCCGTCATCGAAGATGCGGCATATTCGGAGCTTTCCTTTGAGGACAGGCTGGAAAAACCCCTGAGCTGGTACGATAAAAAAGGCCAGGTCGTCTATGTGGGGACTTTCTCCAAGACTTTCTGCCCGGGGCTGCGGGTGGCCTGGCTGTGCACAAGGGAAAACCTGATGGAAAAATTCCTGATCCTGAAAAATGCCGCGGACCTGTCCTCTTCGGCCATCGCCCAGAGGCAGATGGCGGATTATCTGGAGCATAACGACCTGGATGCCCATATCAAATGGATCACGGGGTTGTATAAAGAGCGAAGGGACCGCATGATGGAGGCCATCGCAAGAGAGTTCCCGAAGGAGGCGCACTATGTGATCCCCCGGGGCGGACTTTTTATCTGGCTGGAGCTTCCGGAAAACAAGGATTCCCGGGAGCTGCTCCGCAGGGCGATGGCGGAAAAGGTCGCCTTCATACCCGGCGGTTCCTTTTACCCCAGCGGCGTAAGAACAACGAGCTGCGGCTGAATTTTTCCAATATGTCCCATGAGGACATCGAAAAGGGAATGACGATCCTTGGACGCCTGACAAGAGAATACCTTGCAGAATAAATGATAGGTGCAAACGGAAAAATTTCTGTCAATCAAAGATTGACGAAATTTCCGTATGGCACCTACCAGACATTTGCTTCGCAAATGAGGTTAGGTGCGTAAAAATGAAAACCCGACTTGCGTCGGGCTTCAGGGGTCAGAAAAGCTGCCTGCGGGCGAGCTTTTCTATCTTGTGTAACGGTTACAGAATACGGCAGTTGCAGAATATGATTACCAGCAACAGGAAGAAAAACAGTAAGCTGGTATCAATATCGCCTCTTTCGCCGCCAAGGAGTCCACATC
>DATMXY010000081.1:0-8171 GCA_035561275.1 Anaerovoracaceae bacterium
ATTTTCGTCAACATTTCATTTGATTTGAAAAACCTGTTGAATAAGGTTAGAATATCTATTAAAGTTGAGATGTTACCATTTTACAGGAGAGAAAGAATGACCGGAAAAGACTATATGAGAACCTTCCACATCCAGACCTTCG
This sequence comes from Anaerovoracaceae bacterium, assembly GCA_035561275.1. Taxonomy (GTDB): domain Bacteria; phylum Bacillota; class Clostridia; order Peptostreptococcales; family Anaerovoracaceae; genus Anoxybacterium. Next base: position 143 of record DATMXY010000081.1, read on the forward strand.
GCTGCCAGATGAACGAGCACGACTCGGAAACCCTGGCCGGCATGCTGGAGGAACTTGGATATACTGAAAATAAAAATAAAAAAGAGGCCGGCGTGGCCATCATCAATACCTGCAGCGTCAGGGAAAACGCGGACCAGCGGTTCTTCGGGACCCTTGGCCAGCTGAAAAAGGTCAAGGAGGACAGGCCGGATGCGGTGGTGGCGGTGTGTGGCTGCATGATGCAGCAGCAGCACATCGTCGATACGATAAAAGCAAAGTATCCGTGGGTGGACCTGATCTTCGGCACCCATAACATCCATGAATTTCCCAGGCTTCTGACCAATGTGCTCAACGAACGGAGCAAGGTGGTGGACGTCTGGGAGAACGGCGAAGGCGTCATTGAAGGACTGCCGGCTAAAAGGGAGTTTCCTTTCAAGGCTTATGTGAACATCATGTACGGCTGCAACAATTTCTGCACCTACTGCATCGTACCGTTTACCAGAGGGCGGGAGCGGAGCAGGCAACCGGAGGAAATCGTCAATGAGGTGAAGGAACTGGCCCTGTCAGGCGTAAAGGAGGTCATGCTCCTGGGGCAGAATGTCAACTCCTATGGGATCGGCTGCGATTTCAACACGGATTTCGCGGACCTGATCTATCGGATCAACGGCATAGAGGGCATTGAGCGGATCCGTTTCACCACCTCTCATCCGAAGGACCTATCGGACAAGCTGATCAAAGCCTTTCAGGATTGTGAGAAACTGTGCCATTCGATCCACCTGCCGGTGCAGTCGGGCAGTACCGCAGTACTCAGGCGGATGAACCGAAAATATACAAAGGAAGACTATCTTGCGCTTGCCGGGAAGCTCAAAGCCGCGGTGCCCGACATTGCGATCACCACGGATATCATCGTCGGCTTCCCCGGGGAGACAGACGAGGATTTCGCCGACACGCTGGACCTGGTGCAAAAGGTCAGATTCGACTCCGCGTTTACCTTTCTGTATTCCATACGGAAGGGGACCCCGGCGGAAAAATTCACGGACCAAGTCCCCGAGGCGGTCAAGCATGAGCGGTTCAACCGCCTGGTGGAGCTGCTCAACGGAATCTCGGCAGAGATCAACAAAGTCTGTGAAGGGAAGGTCCTCCCCGTTCTGGTGGAAGGGCCCAGCAAGACCAATCCCGACGCTTATTCAGGCCGGACAGAGTCGGGGAAGATCGTTCATTTGAAAGGATCTTCTGACCTGATCGGCCGGATCATACCCGTAAAAATCACAAAAGGGAAGACCTTCAGCCTTTTCGGAGAAGGGATTGTTTAACATTCGGTTTAAGGTTTTGACAATTTATTCGCCATAACGCTAAACCGTAAGCGTCAAAAATGCAAAAAAAATGACGTCAAAGTTCAATTTTTTGTGGAATTTTCTTGATAATATTTTAAAATGGTGTTATGTTAAGAAGTGCCCCCTAAAAATTGGAAAAAAGAAAGGAAAACGCCGTATGCCCTATATCCTTATGGGAAGCCTGGCATTTCTTCTCTTCATCATATATGATATCAACAGCGTTACTGTGGATTACAGGCCGCTGCGCGGAGGGTTTTTCCTGGGATGTCTGTTATTGATTGCGGCGACGGTTGAGATTATCTCTTCATCCATTGCGAACATGGGGGGACTGACCGGACGGACTGCGGGATTTTCGGCGCTTGCGTGTATATTCCTGATTCTGCTGGTTTACACACTGTTTTTTGCGATTCCTTTTAAGAAAACATACATAAAGCCAAACCAACGGCCTGAAACCTGTACGACCGGAATTTACGCCTTGAGCAGACACCCCGGAGTTTTATGGTTTGTCGGTTTTTATTTCTCCCTTTGGCTTGCGTTATCAGGGTCCCTGTTGTTGACAGCCGCGATCCTTTTCTGCCTTTTGAATCTGTTTTACATTATCCTGCAGGATCGATGGGTCTTTATGAAGATCTTTGCAGACTACGGCGACTACAAAAAAACAACGCCATTTTTGATTCCAAATTATCGGAGCCTGCGCCGCTGCGTGCAGACCTTTCATCGGACCGCATGGGGGGGGACGTCATGAAATTTGAAGAGAAATTGAAAAACCTGCAGCCTGCCGCCATCTGGCAGGAGTATTGCGGTTTTTTGGATTTGGATATCGAAGGATATATGCAGATACAGAACCGCCTGATGCTGGAACAGGTCTCGCTGTGGAGCAACTCGGGGCTTGGACGGCTGATGCTTGACGGAAAACAGCCGGAGACCATTGAGGAATTCCGGAAACAGATGCCCCTGACCACTTACGGGGATTATGCGGACGTCCTCCTCCGAAAACAGGAAGACATGCTGCCGGACAAGCCTATCATCTGGATCCAGACTACCTGGGAGGGCGGCAAAAATCCCATTAAGGTGGCGCCTTACACGAAGGGCATGCTCGATACATACAAAAATAACGTGCTGGCCTGCATGATCCTTTCCACCAGCAGCGCAAAGGGCGAATTTGACGTCAGGAGCACCGATACCTTCCTTTACGCGCTGGCGCCGCTTCCGTATGCCACCGGACTGTATCCCCTTGCGCTCAGCGAGGAAATCGGGATTGAGTTCCTGCCTCCGGTAAAGGAGGCGGTTAAAATGTCCTTTTCGGAACGCAATAAAAGGGGTTTCAAACTGGGCCTGCATAAGGGCATCGATTTCTTCTTCGGACTGGGCAGCGTCGCCTATTTTGTCAGCCTCAGCCTGAGTTCCATGGGAGGCGGCAAGTCGAAAAAAGACAGCCATGAGCTCAGTGGCAAAAAATTGTTCAAATATTCTCCATCCATGATGCTGAGGTTCCTGCGTGCGAAATACAAGTGCAGAAAAGAAAACCGTGAGTTAAAGCCCAAGGACTTGTTCAAGCTGAAAGGTTTCATGTGCGCAGGCACGGACAACGCATGCTATAAAGACGATCTGGAGGACCTGTGGGGGATCAGGCCCATGGAGCTCTTTGCCGGGACGGAGCCTTCCTGCATCGGCACGGAGACCTGGATCAGAGACGGTTTCTATCTCTTTCCGGACGCGTGCTTTTATGAGTTCATCCCGGAAGACGAAATGTACAAAAGCCTGGAAGATCCCGAATATCAGCCGAAGACCTATCTGATGAACGAGGTGCTGCCCAATGAAAAATACGAATTGGTCATATCAGTTTTAAAAGGAGGCGCTTTTGTGCGGTACCGCGTCGGCGACGTCTACCGCTGCGCCGGTTTGGAAAACAGCGCGGACAAAACGAGAATACCGCGATTCAGATATGTGGACAGAGTTCCGAACATCATTGACATTGCCGGCTTTACCCGCATTTCCGAAAACTGCATCCGGGACGTCATCGACCTCTCCGGCCTGGCTGTTCAGAGCTGGACTGCCGTTAAGGAATACACGCAGCAGAACCGCCCCCTGCTCCATATGTATGTGGAGATGAAGCGGGAAGCCCTGGTCGGCAGCGCCATCATGAAGGATATTTTAAAAGAGCACCTGAGCGTGTATTTCAAATATATCGACAATGATTATAAAGACCTGAAGCGGATCCTCGGGATGGATCCGCTGGAGATCACAATCCTGAAATGCGGCACCTTTGAAGAATATGAAAAGCAGAAAGGGAGATCTATCCGGGCAGTCAACCCTTCTCCTTATGAAGTTATGGAGCTCCTTGAGCTTCAAAAAGAAGATTATAAAGTGAACAGGGGGTGGCCTTATTGATCGGTAATTTCATCACGGTGCCAATCGCCGCTCTGATCTGCTATACCTTCCTGCTGGTCGCCTTTATGTCGGCCAAGAGGACGAGGCTGATCAATTCGTTTCTCATTGTGCTGGGCGCCCTGATCCTGTGGACCGGGGGCTCCTTCTGCATGAGAATGCTGCTGTGGCCTTCCGTTGAATTCTGGTATGACATATCCATTGCGGGACTGACCTTGCTTCCTTTTGCGTTTTTTAATTTCGTCCAGGAATTTGTAGGCAGCAAAGACAGCCTGGCTAAGAAAATATGGCTCCTTCTCGTCGTCGCGGTCAATGTGATCAACATATCCACCGGGGCGCTGCTGGCCCCCCCGGTCCTCAGAACCTCCGGCAGGGAACTTGGGTTTGTCTACGATCCTACCTGGGCCGTGGGCATTCTTTTCGGCGTCTGCGTTGCCATCGTAATCCATATGCTTTATGTTCTGGTGAAGAACAGCCAAAAGAACGAACTGGTCAGAAAGCAGTTTACTCCCATCATCCTCGGCATCATGATCCTGTTCGCAGGGCACCTTTTCATTATGTTTTCCATTTTCCGGGGTTTTCCGACGGACATTCTTTCCGGAGTGATCAACGCGTTCTTCATGTTCTACGCGCTTTATAAGCGCAGACTGTTCAAGCCGACGCTGCTGGTTTCCAGGGGGATCTGCTATATCGTTACCCTTGGGCTGGCGGTCCTGATCTTTGCAAATGCCATCAATTCCGTGGAGGGCTTTATACAGGGCTATTTCGGCAGGTTTGCCCAATATGATGTACTGATCATCGCGGTGCTGTTTACGTTCTCGATCCTGCTGATTTATTATGCGATCAAAAAATTCATCGATCACGTTTTTATCAAAGAAGAGATCTTAAGGGCGGAAAGCCTGAACAAATTCAGCTACGCCGTTTCAAAGAGCCTGCGGATCGACGAGATCCTGGAAGAGCTCGCGGGAGTCATACAGCATACCATCGGCGTAAAACGGGTATATGTCTGCGTTGCCGACGCCGCCACCGGAGTATATACCATCGCACACAGTACCAGCCCGCTGGGCTTTACGACCTTCTGCCTGCAAAAGGACAATCCTTTGGTGGAATGGCTCACCGAGCACAGCGAGTGTCTGCAGATGAAGGACTTTAAACGGACCATGGCTTATAAATCCATGTGGGAGACAGAGAAAAAACAGCTCGCGGAGCTGAATATCGAATGTATGGCGCCGCTGAAGGATGAGGATCAGCTCATCGGCATCGTTCTCCTTTCCGGCAAGGAAAGAAGCGGCGGCTTTACTTATGACGACGTAAGCTTTCTTGCTTCGGTGGATTCCATTGGATCCATCGCGGTTAAGAACTCGAAGCTGTATGAAAAGGTTTATTACGAAGCCCGTACCGACGAACTTACGGGTCTTCTGAATCGGAAATATTTCTATGAGACCATCCAGGAGGAATACCAAAAGCATAAGAACCATTCCCTCGCGCTGGTCATTCTGAATATCGACGACTTCAAGCTGTACAACCAGTTATACGGTAACAAGGAAGGCGACATCGCCCTCCAGAGGGTCGCCCAGATTATCCGGGCCACCGTCGGCAGCAACGGTTATGTCGCGCGTTACGGAGGAAAGGAATTTGCCGTCATCCTCCCGATGTACGACATACTTTCCGCGAAGACCCTTGCGGAAAACATCCGGAAGCAGATCCTGAACATGAACAAACGGGCAAGGGATTACACCCTCAAGGTCCTTACGGTAAGCGGAGGCATATGCGCGATTCCTTATTCGGCCAGTACGGTGAAGCAACTCATCGACAATGCGGATATGGCAGTCTACCACGCCAAGCGAAAGGGCAAGAATATCATATTGACGTATTCTGTAGAGAAAAAAGAGCTGGGAATGCAGGCGGAAGGCGCGAAACAGGAGAACAGAGCGGATATTTACGCGGAATACGCGCCGACGATTTATGCTTTAACCGCCGCCATCGACGCCAAGGACCATTATACCTTCAACCATTCGAAGAGGGTGGCTTATTACGCCACTAAGCTGGCGTATGCTTATGGGATGGAAGAGGACTTCGTTCGGATCATCAAAGAGGCGGCCCTGCTCCACGATATCGGAAAAATCGGGATACCGGAACAAATTCTGAATAAAGAGGGGAAGCTGACTACCGAAGAATTTGAGACAATTAAGAACCACGTGGAGAATTCCATCGGCATCATCCGGCACCTGCCTTCGCTGGATTATGTGATCCCCGCCATAATCGGACATCACGAGCGCTATGACGGCAGGGGTTATCCAAGGCGTATCGCGAAGGAAGACATCCCTATTTCCGCAAGGATGCTCTGTATCGCGGATTCCTTCGATGCAATGACTTCACAGCGAGTCTACAGACCGGCCCTTCCGGTCGATCAGGCGCTTCAGATCCTGGAAGAGGAAGCGGGCAGGCAGTTTGATCCGGTGCTGGTCCCTATCTTTGTACATATGGTAAAGAACGGACTGATCAATGTGGACGAGGAAATGATCAAAGTATACGAAGAGGAAGCTTAAGTAAAGCTTCCTTTTTTAACGCCTGGCAGGTGTGTCCCCTCAGAAACCGCTCGCTTTTCAAATTATTTTTATCAGTGGGCCAGGCTGAAAAATTTAGTAATAAAGAAATGCTTCCTCTAATATATTGTACAGATAATAGCCCGACCAATTTGCGAAGCAAATTGATGGCGGACTTATGCAAGGAAATCACAAATCTGCGATTTGTAGATTTCTACTGCCAATGAGTGGAACAAATGTTGGAGGAGGTTATAGCATTGGAAAACCTAAATATATATGAGAGCATAGCTGAGAGAACTCAGGGAGACATTTATGTCGGGGTCGTAGGGCCTGTCAGAACGGGGAAATCCACCTTCATTAAGCGTTTTATGGATCTGCTCGTCATTCCGAATGTCACGAATACATACGTAAAGGAACGGGTTATCGACGAACTTCCGCAGAGCGGATCAGGCAGGACGATAACCACCACAGAGCCCAAGTTCGTACCGGCGGATGCGGTAGCCCTGGAACTGCCGGGTAACATCAATTTCAAGGTACGCATGGTGGACTGCGTTGGATATATGGTGAAAAACGCCCTTGGCCATCAGGAGAACGGAAAAGCCCGGATGGTCAGCACGCCCTGGCTGGAAAACCGGATCCCCTTTGAAGAGGCCGCCGAAATCGGCACGAGGAAGGTCATCAACGATCATTCCACCATAGGGATCGTCGTCACAACGGACGGCTCCATCGGCGAGATCGACCGGGAAAACTACGTTCCCGCGGAGGAAAGAGTCGTCCGCGAGTTAAAGGAATTGAAAAAGCCCTTTGTGGTCGTACTGAATTCCACCGCGCCGGAGGGAGAAATCGCCCAGGAAATTCGAGCCTTAATGGAGGAAAAATACGGGGTGCCGGTCATCGCAGCCAACTGCGCCAGGATGAACTACAAGACCCTGACCCATATCCTCAGCGAAACCCTCTATGAATTCCCCGCGGCGCAGATCAAATTCCGCCTCCCCGGCTTCATTGAAGGCCTTTCCAACGACCATTGGATCAAGGCGACCATTATCAGCAATATCAAGGAATGGAGCAAAACCTTCGATAATATCAGAGATATAAAAGACACCATCAACTCCCTGGAAGACGGCAACGTTGTGCAGGCTATCGAAGTCGCCAATATGGATCTGGGCACCGGCGAAATAGATGTCGTGGTTACTCCGGTAGCCGGGTTGTTCTACAGGGTGATCGAGGAAATCATGGGGCAGGAGGTCACCAACGACTACCAGTTCTTCAACCTGATCAAGGAATTTTCCCAGGCAAAGCGGTCTTACGACAAAATCAGGACTGCCATGGCCCAGGTAGAAGAAACAGGATACGGCATCGTGCAGCCGAAGCTTTCGGAAATGGTGCTCGAGGAACCGGAAATCTTCAAGCAGGGCAACAAGTTCGGAGTAAGGCTGAAGGCAAAGGCGCCGTCGCTTCATCTGATCCAGACCAACATCACCACAGAGGTTTCCCCGGTAGTAGGTTCCGAGAAACAGAGCGAAGACCTGATCCGCTACCTGCTTACGGAATTCGAAAACAATCCTTCGAGGATCTGGGAAACAAACCTCTTCGGGAAATCGCTCTATGAGATGGTGACGGAGCAGATGGAAAGCAAATTGACAAACGTTCCGGAGAATGCAAGACTGAAGATCCAGCACGCGCTGCAGAAGATCTCCGACGAAGGCAAGGAGTACCTGATCTGCTTCGTATTCTAGGAGAAACCGCAAAGTTAAAATGATCAAATCAGACCTCCTGTTTATC
>DATMXY010000082.1:0-11442 GCA_035561275.1 Anaerovoracaceae bacterium
ACTAAATATTTGGGACAATATCAATTCAAAAGATGAACAGGGGTGATAAAATGTCAGATTGTATTTTTTGCAAAATCGCAGACAAGGAAATTCCTTCAAAGGCTGTTTACGAGGACGACAGGATCCTTGTTTTCCATGACCTGCAGCCGCAGGCGCCGGTGCACGTACTGATCATTCCGAAGCAACACATCGCGTCGCTGGACGATCTGCAGCCTGAAGACGCCGAACTCGTCGGATATCTCATGCTGAAAGTGAAGGACGTCGCAAAGGAATTGGGCCTGGAAAACGGTTACCGCCTGGTCAACAACTGCGGAGAAGACGGCATGCAGACTGTGAAGCATCTGCACTTCCATCTGCTGGGAAAAAGAATGATGACGTGGCCGCCGGGCTGATTATGAAAAAAAACTTGATTAAAGCATTAAGTGCATGTATAATATTTTTGTTATAGGCAATTCCGTTTTAAAAGCATCAAAGAGATTTCAGAATACGGAGGGGGGGAATGAATCAATGGCACAAGTAGTCGTAAGAGAAAACGAAAGTTTGGAAAGCGCGCTGAAGAGATTTAAGCGTTCTTGCGCACGGGACGGAGTAATGTCTGAGCTGAGAAAAAGAGAACATTATGAAAAGCCAAGCGTAAAAAGAAAGAAGAAATCCGAAGCTGCGAGAAAAAAGGCTAAGAAATTCTAAGACGATGAAAATCTATGAATCAACGTTCCGTAGACGGAACTCCAGCGCAAAAGCGCTGCTGTCCGTTTTGCCAGCCAAGCAAGCTTGGGGCAAAAAGGCAGAGATTCATGATTTTCCAGCCTAAATTCTGTCAGCGATTCTAAAGAATCGGACAGAATGTTAAAAAGAAGGTGCAGACCATATGTCTTTAAAAGACAGATTACTGAATGATTTCAAGGATGCCATGAAGGCAAAGGATGAAATCAGAAAAAATACGGTGAATTTGGCCAGAGCTGCGATCAAGCAGTATGAGGTGGACAACAGGGTGGAACTGGATGATCAGGGGATTTTATCGATCCTGACCAAACAGGTGAAAATGAGAAAAGACGCCCTCTCTGATTTTGAAAAAGCGGGAAGAACGGATTTACTGGATGCCTATAACAGAGAAATAGAAATTTTGATGGAGTACCTGCCCAAACAGCTTACAGAAGAAGAAATCGCAGAAATTATCAAAGTAACGGCAGCCGAACTCGGCATCGAGGGAGGCAGGCAGAACATGGGGAAACTCATCGGCGCCGTAATGCCGAAGGTGAAAGGCAAAGCCGACGGCGGCGTTGTGAAAAGAATCGTCGAAGGGTTGCTCTGACAAGACATAGAAGAAATAAACCTGGTTGGTAACAACCAGGTTATTTTTTATGCCCGGAAACATAAAATTGTACAGTAGGACCCGCGGTCAGGGTTTCTTCCGCCGCGGTACAGGCATGTCCCGCCGTCCTGCTTTGCGGAGGTGTCTATGAACGTCAGAGAGGAACTGCTGTTTGATTTCAGCATCAACATGCCAAGGGTCCTGATCAGCGGGAAGACTGGCATTTTTGATAATGTGAAGAAAATAGTTTTTATAACCGAAAACAGTGTCGTCATCGATCATGGAGATCGGTTCAGCGCGGTCAGCGGAGAGAAGCTTCGCGTCAAATTGATCGATGAGGAAAGAATGATCGTAACCGGAGAGATCTTATCGGTGGAGTTTTATTCCGGAAAAAAAGGTGAGACCCATGAGAAATAGAGGGAGTTTTCTGGAGCATTCGGTCAGGGTCAAAGTGGAAGGTTTCGAACAGCATAAACTGCTGACGGAATGTGTGAAGAGAGGCATCCCGATGAGGGACATCCATTCCGAAAGCGACATAGAGATGACGCTAACCATCATGGAATGGGATTTTCGAGAGTTTGTAAGGCTCGCAAAGAACCGTTACCGGATCACCGTATTAAAAGAGAGGGGATACCGGCCGGCCATAAGAAATCTTTTCAGTAAAAAGAGCACCATCGCGGGCCTGATCATCTTCGCGCTGATCCTTTTTTATCAGAGCACATTTGTGTCCGAGATCCGGGTATACGGGTATGAGAAATTCACGGAAGCGGAGGTCAGGGAAAGTCTCAGGGAGGCGGGACTTTTTGAAGGCTGCAGCAAGAGCGTCGACCTTGAACAAGTGAAGCTTCATATTTATCGAGACCTTGATAATATTACCTGGATTGGGGTAAAATATATAGGAAATTTGGCAGAAGTCACCATTGTGGAAGGGGTCGTGACGCCAAAACCCGTGGACAAATCAAAGCCCTGCGATATCGTCGCCGACAAGGAGGGCATTGTCGAGAAGACCATCGCCAGGGAAGGGAAAGTTGCGGCGGCTCCAGGGGCTTATGTAAAGCCGGGAGACGTTCTGATCAGCGGGATCGTACCGATCAACAGCACGGCCTACGGCACGCCCGCCGCGTCGCTGACGGAACGGTATGTACACGCCGCGGGCGAGGTTTATGTCAAAGTTCCCTACCGACTGGTCTTTTACCAGGAGAAATACGACTATGGAAAAGAGCCGACGGGCAGAAGCTTGTTCGGCGTGCATCTGGAACTGGGGGATTTGAAAATCAATACTGCGAAGCTGCTTTACAGCTACAGCAATTCCGTTTATACGGAAAGGACCCTGTTTCGCTTCATCCGTCCGATCCCGGTGACGCTGGGAATTGTAAGGATCGACGAGGTTGAAGTGACCCGGCGGGAAAAAGGCCTGGACGACGTCTCAAAAGAGGCAAACATTCTGGTAAGGCAGGCAATCAAAGAAAAAATACCTGAAAACTCACAAATACTAAATAAAAGTTTGAAGTTTTCTTCCGGAGAAAATATAATAGGGGTAGCCATTATGTTGGAGGCTCTGGAAAAAATCGGGATAGAAAAGGAGATTGTTATTGGAAACCCCACTGATAGAGGAACTGAAGATCAAAATAGACCATGAACAGGATACAGATGAGCTGTTTGGAAACCTTGACGTAAATCTGAAGATTATAAAGGATAATTACGACGTTGAGATCGTTCAGCGGCAGGATGAAATCATAATCAAGGGAAAAGAGGCGGAAAAAGCCCAGCAGGTCATCGTCGAGCTGCTTGGGATCCTGGAATCCGGAGAGATTCTGGACGCGCAGAAGGTCAATTACGTAATCAGTTTAAATAACAAAGGATTATCATATAAGGACAGCAACATCAACAAGGATGTCATATGCTTTACTCACAGAGGAAAACCCATCAAACCCAAGACACTCGGACAAACCTCGTATGCGCAGAGCATTAAAAAGCATGATATCGTGTTCGGCGTGGGCCCGGCGGGGACAGGCAAGACCTATATCGCCGTCGCCATGGCCATCAATGCCTTTAAAAATAAGGAAGTGCAGAAGATCATCCTCGCGCGGCCTGCCGTGGAGGCGGGAGAGCGGCTCGGCTTCCTGCCGGGCGACCTGCAGGAAAAGGTCGACCCGTATTTGAGGCCGCTGTACGACGCGCTTTATGATATTATGGGCAGGGACAGCGCGCTGCGGCTAAAGGAAAAGGAAATCATCGAAGTGGTGCCTCTGGCCTACATGAGAGGGCGCACCCTGGACAATTCTTTTATCATTCTTGATGAAGCGCAGAACACGACAAAAGAGCAGATGAAAATGTTTCTGACCAGGCTGGGTTTCGGCTCCAAGGCTGTCGTCACCGGGGATATCACCCAGATCGACCTCCCCAAGGGGAAAAGGTCGGGGCTGGTGGACGCCATCCGGGTGCTGGACAGGGTGGAAGGGATCGAATTCTGCTTCTTGAAGGATGCCGACGTGGTGCGCCACGCACTGGTCAGAAGGATCATTGTCGCATATGAACGGTATGCAAAGGAAAATCCGGAAAAGGAGGGAGAGGAATGAACCTCATATTCAGCGACGAGCGAATGCCGGGGCAAATCGTGATCGATCATATGATCCAAGCGGCTGAACTGTGCCTGAGAGAGGAAGACCTTGACCCGGATCGGGTTGAAATCAGCGTGACCTTTGTCAGTACTGAAGAAATCCATGAATTGAATAACGTCTATCGCGGAAAGGATTGCGTAACGGATGTCCTTTCTTTCCCGCAGTATGAAAGTACGGAAGAACTGGACAATATCGAGGGGATCCTATGCCTCGGCGACGTTGTGATCTGCCCCGAACAGGCATTGATCCAGGCGGATGAATTCGGGCATTCCGGGGAGAGGGAGCTTGTCTATCTTTTTGTTCACAGCGTGTTTCACCTTTTGGGGTACGATCATGCGGAAGAAGATGACAAGAACGAGATGCGGGCACAGGAAGAGAAGATCATGAGTCAGATCGGTCTTACGAGATAATAAGTTTCTAAGTTTCATGGAGGTATCGCATATGAAGTACAGAGAACTATTCCAAACAGCAAAGCAGGTTGCCCGCAACGCTTACGCGCCTTATTCGCGGTTCAAAGTAGGGGCGGCTCTGGTGACGAAATCCGGTGAGGTATTCACCGGCGTTAATGTGGAGAATTCCTCCTTCGGCGCGACGATCTGTGCGGAGCGCACCGCTTATGTCAAGGCTGTTTCCGAGGGGTACCGGGAATTTGAAGCCATTGCCGTCGCGGCCTCGGATGGGGAAGCCTATCCCTGCGGTATCTGCAGGCAATTCATGTTCGAATTCGGCGATGATCTGAAGGTCATTACCGGGGAAGACGAAGATCACCTTCACATAACAGAACTAAAGGATCTGCTGCCGGAAGGCTTCCGGCTCTAGGGGAGAATGAATGAAGTCAGGATTTATCGGGATCATAGGAAGGCCGAACGTAGGCAAATCAACTCTTTTAAACGCAATACTCGGTGAAAAGATCGCAATCACGACGGACAAGCCGCAGACCACAAGAAACAGCATCCGCGGGATCTACACGAGAATAAACGGCAGGGAAGACGACTGCCAGATGATCTTTATCGATACGCCGGGCATCCACAAGCCAAGGAACAAGCTTGGCGGCTATATGACGGAAATGGCCATCAACACCTTTAAAGAAGTAGAGGTGGTCGTTTTTATTGTGGACGATGAACTGTCCGCGGGCCCCGGAGACAAATATATCGTTGATCTGCTGAAGGACGTCAAAACGCCTATCGTGCTTGTCATCAACAAGATAGACAAGCTGGAGCCGGAAAAATATCGCAGGATCTATGAAGAATACCAGGAAATAGGCCGTTTTACCGATATCCTGGGAGTCTCCGCCATTTCCGGAAAGAATGTTGACGTTCTGCTTAAGAAAATCGAAAGCCTGCTGGACGAAGGCCCCATGTATTTCCCTGACGATATGGTCACCGACCATCCCGAACGGTTCATCGTAAGCGAGATCATCCGCGAAAAGGTCCTGATGTACCTCAACGAGGAAGTGCCCCACGGAGTCGCCGTGGAGCTGGAAAGTTACAAGGAGGAGCCCAATCTCACCAAAATCGGCGCCGTGATTTATTGTGAAAAAAAATCCCACAAGGGTATTATCATAGGCAAAGAAGGAAAGAAACTGAAAGGCATCGGAAAAAGCGCCCGGCTGGAAATCGAAGGGCTGCTTGGAACAAAGGTCTTTCTTGAGCTCTGGGTCAAGGTGAAGGAGAACTGGAGGGACAGCGAACTTGCTCTGAACAATTTCGGATACAAGAACAATAATATCAGCTGAATCTGCAGCTTAGCAGTAAGCGAAAAGGACAAACAAGAATGTATACGGATACGGAAGGAATCATATTCAGACAGGTCAAAACCGTCAACGGGCGCAGGATGGTCCTTTTATTCTCGCAGAAATACGGCAAGATCAGCGCGGGAACAAACTTGAACGAAAAGGGTAAGAGCAAATCGTCCCTTGCCATGAGACCGTTTACATACGGGAGATATGAACTGTTCAAAAACAGGAATAGTTACCATATCAACGGATCCGAAGTGATCAGGAGCTGGTATCGCATCGGCGAGGATGTGGAGAAGTACATGCATTGCTCCTATGTCCTGGAATTTACGGAAAAGCTTCTTCAGGAAGAGGCGCCCGCCCCCGGGATCTTCGGCCTCATCCTGGATTTTTTCGATATCATGGAAAAACGCACAAAGAAATATCCTTCCCTGATCCTGGCATATCAGATCAAGGTCTTGCAGGAAGCCGGCAGCATGCCCCAGGTCGGGCGGTGCGTTTTATGCGGGGACAAGGGGGAACCCGCACTGTTCAGCATAAAAGAAGGCGGAGTAATCTGTCGAAAATGCGTTTTAAATTTTTCCGCCGATCACAATGATTCATTGATTTATCCCGTAAATTTTGGTATAGTGAACATATTGCGATATATTCTCGATAACCCGTTAAAAAGCTTTGAAAATCTGGCGTTGGATGAGGAGATCCAAAAGCGGCTGGGCAGAATTATGAAAAGCTACATCGCCTATCATCTTGATATCGGCGAGCTGAAGAGCGAAGGCTTTTTGACGGACGACGTCAATTAACGGGGGTAAAACCTATTTAAAAATATTATTTAAAATGGAGGTAAGATTATGGAGATTACATTGGAAAAGATCGAATTGGTCAAGGACAGAACCGGGGTAAGCTATAAAGAAGCGAAGGAAGCACTTGAAGCTGCGGAAGGAAGCGTAGTTGACGCCATTATCGATATTGAAGAATCCATAGACATCAAGAGCAAGAGCAAATTTGCCGAGCAGAGCGCTCACATGATCGACAAGGTTAAGGAAGCGATCAAGAAGGGGAACGTCGCTAAAATCATCGTCAAGAAAAACGATGAAGTGATCCTGAACCTGCCGGTCAACGTAGGGATTGTCGGTACGGTATTGGCGCCATGGGCGGCCGTTGCCGGCGTTATCGCCGCATTCGGCACGAAATGCGTCATCGAGCTGGTCAAAGAAGATGGGGAAATCATCGTTCTCAGCGAAATCGCCACGGAAACCTTTGACGATGTGGTGGAAAAGGGTACTGTCATCGTAGACGAGGTGAAGTCGAAAGGCGCCGACGTCTTTGAAAGCGTCAAGGCAAAGACCGCCGAAGCCATCAATAAAGCGAAAAAATCCGATAACTGCGGCAGCGAAGAGGACAGCGCCTCATCTGAAGACACAGAAGAGGAAAAAAGCGACAAATAACGAGACGCGATAAGAAGCAACAAACGAAGATTGGTAGGTATTTATGAGCACAGAATTTTCAATGGACAAAATTACAGCACTGGCGAAATCAAGGGGATTTATCTTCCCGGGCTCGGAAATTTACGGCGGGCTGGCCAATACATGGGACTACGGCCCGGTAGGCGTAGAACTGAAGAATAACGTAAAAAAGGCCTGGTGGAAAAAATTCGTACAGGAATCCAAATACAATGTCGGCCTTGACGCCGCCATCCTGATGAATCCGAAAACCTGGGTGGCGTCGGGCCATGTGGGAGGATTCGCGGATCCCCTCATCGACTGCAAAAGCTGTAAGGCGCGTTTCAGAGCAGATAAACTGGTTGAAGATTATATCAAAGAACACGATCAGATGACAGTAACCGTCGACGGCTGGTCCGACGGCAAACTGGAAGGATATATCAAGGAAAAGGCGATCCAGTGTCCGGAATGCGGAAAAAGTGATTTTACATCCATCAGGCAGTTCAACCTGATGTTCAAAACGTTCCAGGGAGTCACGGAAGACTCCAAAGCGGAAATTTTCCTGAGGCCGGAAACAGCGCAGGGGATCTTCGTCAATTTCAAGAATGTGCAGAGAACATCGAGAAAGAAAATGCCTTTCGGCATCGCTCAGATCGGAAAGTCCTTCCGGAATGAGATCACGCCCGGTAATTTCACGTTCAGAACAAGGGAATTCGAGCAGATGGAGCTGGAATTCTTCTGCAAGCCGGGGACCGACCTGGAATGGTTTGTCTATTGGAAGGAATACTGTGTAAACTGGCTCAGATCCCTGGGCATGAAGCAAGAGAATATCAAATTGAGAGATCACGAGCAGGAAGAGCTCTCCCATTACAGCAATGCCACCACCGACATCGAATACCGCTTCCCCTTCGGATGGGGCGAACTCTGGGGCATTGCCGACAGGACCGACTTCGATTTAAAGCAACACATTGAGCACTCCGGACAGGACATGTTCTATCTGGATCCTGATACCAATGAAAAGTATGTGCCGTACTGCATTGAGCCTTCGCTGGGAGCGGACCGGGTAACGCTGGCGTTCATGGTGGACGCCTATGACGAAGAGATCGTCCCCGACGTCAACGGCAAGGAGGATATCAGGACGGTAATGCGTTTCCATCCCGCCCTGGCGCCCTTCAAGGCCGCGGTACTGCCTCTGACGAAGAAACAAGCCGCTCAGGCGGAAGAGCTTCATGGGGAGTTGTCCAAATACCTGATGGTGGACTACGATCTGCCGGGAAGTATCGGCAAACGGTACCGCAGGCAGGATGAAATCGGCACCCCGTTCTGCATAACCGTAGATTTTGATACAGAAACTGATAAGAGTGTAACAATCCGTGATCGCGATACGATGGAACAGATCAGAATACCTGTTTCGGAAGTAAGGAAATATCTTGAAGACAAGCTGGTATTTTAAAAGGTAAAGGGACATGGGACAAGCACCTGGACAGCAAAGGCAACTTGTCCCTGTTTTTATAACAAGGCGGAAGCGGCGTCAGCCGCGGTTTATGTTGATAACCATAATAAGTATATAAAGGAGAAATAAGTATGGGAAAAAAATTTGTTTACCTGTTTACAGAAGGTAAAGGCTCCATGCGGGAGCTGTTGGGCGGTAAGGGCGCCAATCTTGCTGAGATGACCAATCTGGGGATGCCGGTACCCCAGGGCTTCACGATCACGACGGAAGCCTGTACCCAGTACTATGCCGACGGAGAGAAGATCAACGACGAAATCAGGACGGAAATCCTGCAGTATATCGGTGAAATGGAAAAGATCACCGGCAAGAAATTCGGCGATCTGGACAACCCGCTGCTCGTATCCGTACGTTCCGGATCAAGAGCTTCCATGCCCGGTATGATGGATACCATTCTGAACCTTGGATTGAACGATCAGGTGGTGGAAAGCTTCGCGAAGAAAACGAACAATGCTCGCTTCGCGTATGACTCCTACCGCCGTTTCATACAGATGTATTCCGATGTGGTAATGGAAGTCGGAAAAGCATATTTTGAAAAACTCATCGACGAGATGAAGGAAAAGAAGGGCGTGCAACTTGATACGGAGCTGAATGCCGACGACCTGAAAAAACTGGCAGGACAGTTTAAAGAAGAGTATAAGAACAAGATCGGCTCCGACTTCCCCAGCGATCCTATTGAGCAGCTTTTCGGCGCCATCAAGGCCGTATTCCGGTCATGGGACAACCCCCGCGCCATCTACTACAGAAGGATGAACGATATTCCGTCCACCTGGGGCACGGCGGTCAACGTCCAGGCCATGGTGTTCGGAAACATGGGAGAGACCTCGGGAACAGGCGTTGCTTTCTCCAGGAATCCATCCACAGGGGAAAAGAAGCTGTACGGCGAATTCCTGATGAACGCCCAGGGCGAAGACGTAGTTGCCGGTATCAGGACACCCCAGACGATCGACCAGCTGAAGGATGCGAATCCGGACGCTTACGACCAGTTCTACAAGATCGTATATACCCTGGAAAAGCATTATAAAGACATGCAGGACATGGAATTCACCATAGAAGAAGGCAAGCTTTACATGCTCCAGACAAGAAACGGAAAGAGAACTGCCGCAGCAGCCCTTCAGATCGCCTGCGACCTCGTTGAGGAAGGTATGATCGCAGAAGAAGACGCGGTGAAGATGATCGATCCGAAACAGCTTGACGCGCTGCTTCATCCCCAGTTTGACACCGCCGCCCTGAAGGCCGCGCAGCCTATCGGCTGCGCACTTCCCGCATCGCCGGGAGCAGCCACGGGCCAGGTCGTGTTCACCGCGGAAGCTGCCACGGACTGGACGGTGAACAAAGGCGCCAAGGTGATCCTGGTCCGTCTGGAGACCTCTCCTGAGGATATCGAAGGCATGCACTATGCACAGGGTATCCTGACCGCCCGCGGCGGAATGACTTCCCACGCGGCTGTAGTGGCCCGCGGCATGGGTACCTGTTGCGTAGCCGGCTGCGGAGAGCTCAAGATCAACGAAGAGGCCAAAGCATTCACCCTTGGTGGAAAGACCATCCGCGAAGGCGACTGGATCTCGCTGGACGGCTCCACCGGAAACATCTACGGCGAAGCCATCAAGACGGTGGAAGCTTCCATCTCCGGAAACTTCAACACAATCATGAAGTGGGCCGACAATTACAGAACTATGAAGGTAAGGACAAACGCGGATACGCCCAACGACGCCGCTCAGGCCATCAAGTTCGGAGCGGAGGGCATCGGTCTGTGCAGAACGGAGCACATGTTCTTCGAAGCGGAAAGAATCGCCGCCATGAGGGAGATGATCGTCTCCAAGACAGAAGAGCAGAGAAGGACAGCGTTAGCCAAGCTGCTGCCGATACAGCGGGGAGACTTCGAAGGCATCTACGAGGCGATGCAGGGTTACCCGGTAACCATCCGCTTCCTGGATCCGCCGCTTCATGAATTCCTGCCCACCGACGAAGGCGATATCGCCGCCCTGGCTAAGGAAATGAAGATGGATATCGGCGATCTGAAAGCCGTGATTTCATCCCTGCACGAGTTCAACCCGATGATGGGGCACAGGGGCTGCCGTCTGGCCGTTTCCTATCCGGAAATCGCCGAAATGCAGACGACCGCCGTTATCGAAGCCGCTATCAACGTGCAGAAGAAGCATCCGGAATGGAACATGGTCCCCGAGATCATGATCCCGCTGGTCGGTGAAATCAAAGAACTTCAGTACGTCAAAAACATCGTGGTGGAGACTGCCGACGCCATCATCGCGAAATCCGGAATTAGCCTGAAATACATGGTCGGAACCATGATCGAGATCCCGAGGGCCGCGCTGACGGCGGATGAAATCGCCAAAGAAGCGGAATTCTTCTCCTTCGGAACCAACGACCTGACCCAGATGACCTTCGGATTCAGCCGCGACGACGCAGGCTCCTTCCTTGGCGCATACTACGACAAGAAGATATATGAGAATGACCCATTTGCAAGGCTCGACCAGGTTGGCGTAGGCAAGCTGGTAAAGATGGCCTCAGAGCTTGGAAGGCAGACGCGCCCCGACCTGAAGCTTGGGATCTGCGGAGAGCACGGCGGAGATCCGTCTTCGGTGGAATTCTGCCACGGCGTCGGACTGAACTATGTGTCCTGCTCGCCGTTCCGCGTACCCATCGCGAGGCTGGCAGCAGCCCAGGCAGCGCTGAAGGCAAAGTAAGCATTGAGTCAGATGTAGGATGCATGGCACGAAAGCCTTGCGGCATAATGAGTTAAGAGAATATTAATATCACGGAAACGGGGTGTTGGCAGAAAGGATTTCGACCCAACGCCCTGTTTT
>DATMXY010000083.1:0-2822 GCA_035561275.1 Anaerovoracaceae bacterium
CAGGCAGTCGAAATCTACAAATCGAAGATTTGCCTTTTTGCCGCAGCTTTAGCTGCACTGGCAAAACGGACAGCAGCGCAAAGCTTGCGCTGGAGTTCCGGAACGGAACGTTGTGATTACTTTGCATGAGTTCGCCTACAATTTGCTATGGACGGAAGAATTCCACACCGGCTGAAGCCGGGGAATTCCCGTATGGCGCCTACCGGACATTTGCTTCGCAAATGTGGTTAGGTGCGGAAAATTGGGCGAGCTAGCAGGAGGAAGATATATGAAACGATTGACCGCCGCTGCACTGGTCCTTTGTATGTTTTTTACAGCTTTCACAGGGTGTACCGGCAATGAGGAAGAGGAAAACAACGATGCTGCGATCCAGACGGCGATATTATATGAATTTAGTAAAATCTCCCAGATCCCGAGAGAATCCGGGTATGAAAAAGAAATCAGTACCTATCTGAGGTCCTGGGCAAAGGAAAACGGTCTGGAAGGAGTTCGGGACAGTTCAAATAACGTTATCATCACCCTGCCCGCCTCGCCGGGCTATGAAGATGCGCCGGTCACCATCATCCAGAGCAATATGGACAGCAAAATCGCGGTATCGGCGGATAAAACCTTTGATCCGCTCAATGATCCGGTGACCGTCACAGATGACGGAATCACTTTAAGCGCGGAAGGGACAAGCATCGGGGCTGACAGCGGCAGCGGCATGGCGACCGCCCTTTATATCCTGAAACATGCCCGGAAACACGGCCCGGTCAGAGCCGTTTTCACCGTAAACGGTGAGTCCGGAATGACCGGAGCGGAAAAACTGAATGAAAAATATCTGGAAGGCGATTACCTGATCAATCTGAGCTGGGATTCCGGCAGCACCGTCGGAATTGGCAGCGGCGGGACCGCTTCTTTTGACATGACGCATAAAATCGAATGGACCGCGCCCCAGAATGCCATCCCGTATACGCTGTCCCTAAGCGGGTTGAATGGCGGCGAAGCCGATAAAGATATCGGCAAAGGCGGCGCCAACGCCATTAAAGTCATCGGGGAGATCCTTGCAAACGCTCAGGGTAGAGGGATCCTGTTTGAACTCGGTTCTTTCAATGGAGGAGTTTCCAGGGATACCATTGCCACGGCGGCGTCAGCCCTGATCATCATCAATGAATCCGATGTGAACAAAATGCAGGATCTTGTGGACGACTCCATCGAAGCGTTCGGCGACGCCTATGGCGACGTGGAAGAACATTACGCTTTTACTTATCAGGAAGCCCAGATGCCGGAAAAAGTCGTTTCCTTTGAGGACACCGGCAGTATCATCAGCTTCATCTATGGAATCCTGAACGGCGTCCAGAAAATGTCCGAAGAGTATGCGGGCGTGGTGGAAAGCGCCTCCAATCTTGGCATGGTTTCCACGGTGACCGGTGATTTCATCTGCCAGGTGACGGCGGCCAGCAATTCTGACGTGGAATTATATAAGATAACAAGCGCCCATGAGGCCATCAGCAGCATGAGCGGTTTAGAATATACGTATTATGAGGGAGTGCCCCGCTGGCCGGACCATTCCGACAGTGTGCTGTACTCCGCCATCCGGGATATTTTTTCCGAATTATACGGCGATAAGCCGGACGGCGCCATCGTCCATCACGAACTGGAATTCGGCTGGTTCGCAAAGAAAAATCCAAGGCTCCAGATCGTCTCCATCGGACCGACGATCGAAAATCCGGGGCTTCCGGACGAGGCGCTGGTCCTTGAAACAGTTACGAGGCCTGTCAATGTGGTGTTGACTTTCCTGGAACGGATCAATGAGATCGGTAAGGTTTCCGGGGAGCCCGGAAACGAGAACAGCAATTGAGACTAACTATTCATCAATAAAATTGAATTGTTTGGCCAGCAAATCCGCCCCGATTACGGTATTCGGGAATATGTCCCGGGCAGTCTGGATATGATCCTCCGGTTCCCTGAGGGACGGGCTGAAATGGGTTAGCCACAACTCCTTTGATTTGCTCTTGTCCGCTACCGCGGCGGCCTCTGAGAAGATCATATGCTTTCGTTCAATTGCTTTCTCCAGCAGCGCGTTGTCGCCGTACATCCCTTCGCATATTAAGAGGTCCGATCCCGAAGCAAATTCAATAAGCCTGCTGTCCGGCCTTGCGTCTGTGCAGTACGTCACCTTCAGCCCCTTCCGCGGCGGGCCCAGCACCATTTCCGGAACCAGTTTCCGCCCTTCATATATAACCGGCTCCCCTTTTTGCAGGGCACTCCAGAATTCCTTCGGGATCCCCTGCTCTTCCGCCCGCTTCACGTCGAATTTCCCCCCGCGGCTTATTTCAAAGCTGTATGCCAGGCAGGGCATCATATGGTCCATGGGCAGGGCTTTTATGGTGAATTCAGCAATCCGGCCTGTATTATCATGGTTCCCGGACAGTTCAACAAGCTTGATCTCGTAGGGGAGCTGAGGCGCGATGACGGTCAGCGCGCTGACCACATAGGCGAGATGCTTTGGGCCGAATATCGTAAAAGGTTCTGTGCGCCCGCTGTTTCCCAATGTCAGCAGAAAACCGGGCAGGCCGGCGACATGGTCCGCATGGTAATGGGTCAGGCATAAGGCTTCAATATCCTTGAAACCCCAGCCCAGCAGCTTTATTCCTATTTGGGTCCCTTCC
Organism: Anaerovoracaceae bacterium; assembly: GCA_035561275.1. Classification (GTDB taxonomy): domain Bacteria; phylum Bacillota; class Clostridia; order Peptostreptococcales; family Anaerovoracaceae; genus Anoxybacterium. The sequence continues at coordinate 2,652 of DATMXY010000083.1, forward strand.
CCGCAGTCCGTCAGGATCATTTTCCCGTTCCGGCGTAGCATCATGGAAGAGAGCCTTCTCTCCGGAAGCGGCGCCATTCCGCCGCAGCCCAGCAGACAAACCTCCAGCATGTCTTCCCCTCCGTATCTGTCCAGACAATTCTATCCTTACAATTTAGAATTCGGTTTATAA
>DATMXY010000084.1:0-3274 GCA_035561275.1 Anaerovoracaceae bacterium
GTTTGGTAATATGGAGGTAGAAAAATGGCAAATATTTTCTTTGTTCCACAATATATCATATCAGGCGAAAACGCATTGAAAATGAGTGCTGAGTATTTCAAATCCTTTGGGAATAAAGCGCTGATCGTTACAGACGATATAATGGTGAAACTCGGAAATGTTAAGAAATTGACAGACATTCTCGATGAAATCAAAGTTTCTCATGTCATATATTCTGGTATTAACAGCGAACCGACTCACACAATGATCGATGAAGGGGTTGAAATATATAAAAGGGAAGGCTGTGACTTCCTGATCGGAATCGGCGGCGGCAGCCCCATCGATTCCATGAAAGCAATCGGGGCCGTGGCGGCCAACGGCGGCAGCATTACCGAGTATATGGGCAAAAAGATCGAACACGAACTTCCGCCGACCTGTGCGATCCCGACGACGGCGGGAACCGGTTCGGAAGCTACCAAAGTGTCCATCATTACAAACACGGATACAGGCGTTAAAATGCTGCTCTCCGATCCGAAACTGATGGCGCGCATCGCGATCGTGGACCCGATATTCACACTGACCGTTCCTCCGGAAGTGACCGCGGCCACCGGCGTCGACGCCCTGACTCATGCCATCGAGGCCTATACCTCGGCAAAAGCATTTTCCATGAGCGATATCTATGCGCTGTCCGCAGTAAAAAGAATCTTTGAAAATATATATGAGGTATACACAAACGGTTCCAACGTCAAAGCGAGAACGGAAATGGCCATCGCAGCCCTGGAGGCGGGAATCGCGTTCAGCAACTCGTCGGTGACCATCGTTCACGGAATGAGCCGCCCCATCGGCGCGCTGTTCCACGTTCCTCACGGACTGTCAAACGCAATGCTTCTGGACGTATGCCTGGACTACCTGAAGCCCGGCGCGATCCCCAGATTGAACCGGCTTGCAAAGGCCATCGGCGTCTACCGTCCCGGAATGACTCCCGAAGAGGGAGCCCATGCCTTTGTAACGGCGACCAAGGCTTTGCTGAGAACCTTAAACATTAAAACTCCGGAAGAATTCGGAATCAACAGAAAAGAATTTTTCCGGCAGATCCCGAAGATGGCAGAAGATGCTCTGATCAGCGGAAGCCCGCTGAACACAAGGCGTACGCCGAACAAGGACGATATCGTCGAGCTGTATAAGAAGCTCTGGGAAAATCCGTCCGAAGAACTTTGCGAATCCGCAAGCTGAACGATTATCCGAATCCTCCAATAAATTCGAAGAGGCTATCTCAATATCATGAGATAACCTCTTTATTTTTTAAATACCGTGCGATTATTCGCCTGTTTGAGCGCATTACGCCAGCTCATTGTTCGCTTTTTTATCCCATTTTGGCTGCGGCCCTCTGAGAAACGACATCAGGGATGAAAGCAGGCTGATGATAAAGGAAATGATAAATACCAGCCGGAGCCCCGCGATAAACTCGTTAACAGCAATCCCTTCAGAGCCGACCTGCGTCCCGATAAACAGCCTCTGCATCGCGCTGGGATCGATGCTGGACGAGATGACGGCCATCGAAAACGCGAGGCTGATCACATTACCGGCATTGATCATCATCGAATTCACTCCCGCGGCGATCCCGCGCCGTTCGACCGGTACAGCTCTCATGATTGAGCTGGTATTGGGCGAAAAAAACATGCCGGATCCGAAGCCGGATATAAACATCCAGACTCCCAGTTCAAATACGGTAGAGTCGACCGTTATTTTCAGCATGCCGATCATTCCAAGAGCGGAGACGAGCAGCCCGATGGAGCTTAAGTATCTTGCGCCGACTCTATCGGAAAGCCAGCCGCTGATCGGCGCGCTGATCATCATGGATACCGCGAAGGGCGTCAGCAGGATTGCGGCCATCAATGGGTCGATGGCTTTGATACCCTGGTAGAAGAAAATCAGCAGGAACATGATGGCGCCGCGCGCGATCCCGTTGAGCAGGCTGCTGCCGAAGGCAAAGGCCAGCACTCTTGTTCTGAAGAGCTCCAGATCCAGCATAGGCTGATCGGTCCGGTTTTCAATAAAGAAAAACAGGGCCAGGAAAGCTGCGGAAACGATGAATAAGGCAATGACAAACGGACTCCAGCTTCCCAGGCTGCCGACCGTCAGAGCCAGCAGCATCCCCGTCATCCCCAAGGTAAAGGCGAGAGTCCCGCTCCAGTCAAACTTCTGTCCCGCCGGGAGCACATCGAGTTCTTTTAATTGCAATATGGACCAGATCGTTCCGATGACGCCGATCGGTAAATTGATATAGAATATATATCGCCAGCCGAATTGGATGAAAAGCCCTCCCAGGACCGGCCCGATGACCGAGGCGACGCTGATGATCATTCCGTTGATACCCATAGCCCTCCCCAACTCTTTCTTCGGAAAGGCATCCGTAACGATGGGCGCGCTGTTTGCCACGAGCAAAGAACCTCCGACGGATTGAATAAAACGGAAAATCAGCAACTGCATGCCGGTCTGCGAAAAACCGCATAAAACTGACCCGATGGTAAATATGATAAATCCGCTGACAAACATTTTCTTTCTGCCGATTATGTCGGCGACCCTCCCAATGGAAGGGACAAGGATCGTAAGCGACAGCATATAGATCATCACCGTCCACATAATGACGCCCATATCGGCATTCAAATCCTTCATGATCACCGGCAAAGCGATGATCAGCGTGCTTCCGTTCAGCACGGAAAACAGAGCCCCCAGCGAAGTGCAGGAGAGGGCGATCCATTTATAGTTTAATTTACTCATGTTTCATACTCCTATTGTCGTCTACTGTTTCGTCAATTCGTAAGCCTTTACTGCCATTTTGCTCAGCAAGTGCGTCATCATAGTTTTCTCGTCCTCCGTGAAATCCGCTGTGAGGTGGTCCTCCCAGATCCGGATGGATTCTTTTACCTTAGGCATGATATCGACGGCCTTTTGCGTCAGATATACTTTGTAGGCCCGTTTATCATCGCTGTCGGTCTTTCTTTCGACATAGGCCGCATCCTCAAGCTTTTTAATGGATTTTGCGATAGAGCCCTTGTCAATTTTCAGACCGCATGCCAGATCTTCCTGCCTGAGGCCGCCGTTCCTCAGCAAAGTAAGAAGGATCAGGTGCTGCCCGCGCCCGATGTTATAGGCTTCCAGCTTACGCCCCAAAAAACTCTGCCCGTATCGAAAGAGGATCGAGATCGATCTGCCGATCGTAAAATCATCATTATTTTTCATATTTCATTCCCCTTTTATCTTTCCGTTGATCCGTATTAATACGGATCATGAT
>DATMXY010000085.1:0-2518 GCA_035561275.1 Anaerovoracaceae bacterium
GATTTCACCCTTTTATTTCTTTCGGCGGCGCTGCCGCCAATCACTATATCAAGGAGGCTTATATGCGTGTAAAAGACTTAATGTCAACATCCGTGACCTGTGTAAAGCCCGATACTTCCATCGAGCAGGTCGCCAGACAAATGAAGCAGGAAAATGTCGGCTCCATACCGGTATGCAATGACCGGGGAGAGGTAATGGGCATCATTACCGACCGCGATATCGTAATCCGTTCGGTATCCAATGAAAACCGTCCTAAAATAGTAAAGGAAATCATGACAAAAAATTTAGTGGTCGCAGAACCGGGTATGGATACCCACGAAGCGTCGCTGCTTATGGCCAAATACCAGGTCAGGAGACTTCCCGTTGTAGAAAACAATCAAATCGTCGGAATGCTGGCAATGGCGGATATCGCCAGAAAACCCATCTATGTGGATGAAGCGGGCGATGCCCTGTCGGCAATATCCAAGCAAAGCACTTTGAGCTAGGCTTTAACGGAGACACCATCCCGTCGCGGCGTTTAGTCTGCGATTGTAAAATTGATTTCCCGATTCTGAAGGTCCACTGAGTGGACCTTTATTTTTATCTTATCTCCCAGGGCATAAATATGATTGGTCCTTCTGCCGATGAGTCGGTACATAGAAGCTTCGTAATCATAATAATCGTCGTTGAGATAATCCACTCTTACCATTCCTTCGATGGTGTTCTCTATTTCGACGAAAAAGCCGAAGCCGGCTACTCCGCTGATGATGCCGTCATAGGTTTCCCCCACATGGTAGGTCATATATTCCGCTTTTTTCAATTTTTCAACTTCCCGCTCCAGTTCCTGCGCCTGCCGCTCCGTTGCCGATGAGATTTCCGCGGCGCTGCCAGTCCTCCGTTTCAGGCTCCTGATCCGTCTAACGTCCAGTTTGCCGTTGAGAGATTCCTTGATGATGCGATGGATGATCAAATCCGGATATCTTCGGATGGGAGATGTAAAATGGCAGTAATATTTAACGCCGAGCCCGAAGTGGCCCGCGCATTCGGTGCCGTAAAAGGCTTTTTTCATGGATCGCAGCATCACCGTGTTGACGACGTGCTCTTCCGGTTTTCCTTCCACGCTTTTGATGATTTCATTGAGCGCCTTCGGATGGACATTGTCCGGACTGCCTTTCAGATTTAATCCAAAGCTTCTGATAAACCGTTTGAATTCCTCGATCTTTTCCGGCGACGGCGGCTCGTGGACACGATATACAAAGGGAACTTCCATCCAGTAAAAATGCTCGGCAACGGTTTCGTTGGCGATGAGCATGAATTCCTCGATGATCCGGTTTGCCACTCTTCTTTCCGCCGTTTCCACGCTGATGGGGATCCCCTTGTCGTTGAGCGTAATGTAAGCTTCGTCAAAATCGAAATCCAGACTTCCTCTCATGTCCCTTGCATTCCGCAGAATTTTCGCAAGCTCGTCCATTAACAGAATATCCGGATAGATATCGCGGTATTTTTCGATGAGTTCCGCCGATTTGTTCTCCAGCATGTCCGACACGTCCCCGTAAACCATCCTGGCCTTTGAATGGATGACGCTTTCGTAAATCTCATGATTGACGACCTTGCCTTTCCCGTCTATTTCCATGTTAATGGATAGGGTAAGCCGGTCTGTCTTCTGATTCAGGCTGCAGATGCCGTTAGACAGGATTTTGGGGAGCATGGGGATGACCTGATCGATGAGATAAACGCTGGTTCCTCTCTTCAGGGCCTCCTTGTCAAGCTGGCTGCTCTCAGCAACATAATGACTGACGTCGGCGATGTGGACTCCAAGGAGGTAATTCCCGTCCGGCAGTCTTTCCACCGATACGGCGTCATCCAGATCCTTTGCGTCGGCGCCGTCCATGGTAATTATAACCTTTTCCCGCAGATCGACCCTGTTTCCGATCGTCTCCTGCGTGATCTTCAACGGGATTTTTTTTGCCTCTGCCTCAACCTTGCCGGGGAATTCCTGATACAGGTTATACTGCCTGATCAGGGCTTTGATATCTCCTCCGGCTTCCCCTCTCCTGCTGATGATCTCTTCTATTGTCCCTTCGGCGCTGTCGCTCTTGTCCGGGTATTTGCTGATTTTAACGACGACCTTGTCTCCCGCCTGGGCGCCGTTGAAATCTTTTTTCTGAACAAAAATATCGTCGTTGAACCTCCTGTCGTCGGGAACAACGAAACCAAAACGCTTGCTTTTCTCAAAGGTACCTACGATCTCTGTCACAGCCCGGTTCAGGATCTGGCGGATCACGCCTTCCCGCGCCCTGTCTGTTTCCCATACGGGCAGCAGTTTGACGGATACGGTATCTCCGTTCATTGCGCCGTTGATGCTGTCCGGTGCAATAAAAATATCGCCTCCCTTGTCATTCTCCGGAATGACAAAGCCGAAACCCTTTTTATGTTTGGAAAGAACTCCCGTAATGATTTCTTCCTTAGCCTGTTTTCCCTTCGGGTTTCTTCTGTTTAAATCTTTATTTTCGCTCATACTTTCTCCACTGTATTATTT
>DATMXY010000086.1:0-2765 GCA_035561275.1 Anaerovoracaceae bacterium
GGCTGGAACAGGATGGAAACAAGACTGGCCAAAAAAGAAGACCTTAAAGAATTGAAAGAAATCTGGAAGCTCTGCTTCGGCGACGAGGACAGCTTTATTGATTTTTACTTTCAAAGAAGGGACTGGGTGAAAGAGACGGCGGTACTTGTTCAGGACGGCCGGATCGCCTCCATGCTGACGATGATCCCTGTGGATATAGTCGGAGAAGATGGGGGGAAGCGCCGGGCTTCCATGCTTTACGCCATTGCGACCCACCCGGATTTTCGGAAGAAGGGTTATGCCGAGCAGCTGATCGAGTTCAGCAATGAATACCTTCTGTCGCAGCAGGTTTCCGTAACCCTGCTCGTTCCTGCGGGGGAAGGACTGTTCCGCTTTTATGGAAAACGCGGTTATCAGGATGGTTTTACCATCCGGGAAGCTGTTCTGCGCCGTGAGGAGATTGAAGCACTGGGGGCCGGCGTGCCTGCCGGTGCGGTTCATACGTCAGAGCCGGAGCCGCTGTCCAGACAGGTTCGTGCAGCGGCAGTGCCCGCTGAGCGGCGCGTAACGGTCAAACCTGTCGAGCCGGCGGAATACAACCGCATACGCAAAAATCAGCTTACAGGCCACTCTCGTCTCGACTATCGCGAAGAAGAACTCTCCTTTGAAAAGCAGCTTGCACGCATGTTTGGTACAGATCTCTATTCTATAGAAACAGGCGGGGCCGAAGGCTGCGCCTATGTGGAAAGGATATCAGAGGAAGAAGTGATCGTGAAAGAACTGCTGATCCCGGATCAGCATATGGCCGCGGCGCTGATACATCTGTCGGAGCTGCTGCCGGCCGAAAAATATATCGTAAGGACTCCTTCTTTTGCCGGCGGCATTCTGGGCGGATCAGTCCGCCCCTTCGGAATGCTCAGGATCAACGGGAAAGACGCCAGACTTGTAAATAAGGCTTCCAATCCCGTCGACAACAATTCGTACCTGGGAATCGCCTATGATTAGAGTTCGCCCAGAACTTTTTTACCGAGTGTTGTAATACGGTATTTCTGCATGCTGCTTTTGGGTTTGTCAGGAATAGTCATTTCAATCAGACCGGCAGATAAAGCAGGATTTAAGTACGAATACCTGATAAATCGGATTCAATTTCAGCGCCGGAAAACCGGCGTTCCCAGCGCTCAGGCTCTATCTGACGCTTCATCACCAAATCACGGATCGTGTCGACATCCGCCCTTACTGTTTGTTCACCTTCCTTTATATAGATCTCATTTTGAAAAGCATACGGAACATCCTTACCGGCAGGGACTTCAACAACGACTACGGCTTTTTCCTGGATTTCATCAGCCGCATAATAAACCAGTGCTTTAGGAGTAATTTTTAAATTGATCGCTTGCTCAAGGGCGTCCGACGTATATTTCTGTACCCAATTACCTTGACGTTCAATTAGGCTAATTTCATTTTGAATGGCATCATCATACATATCGATTACTCTTAAATCGTCAACAGAAGTTGCTTTATTAGCCAATTTCAAAGCTGATCGTTTACTTTGGTCATCAAAGCCTAAATCTTTGAGTAATTTACGCGCAAATACAACATGATCATGGGCCAGCAACCATCTGGGCTTTTTTAATTCAATTGCCTTTTTCAAGCGCTGATTTATCTGAATACACCGGCATTGTGCCCTTATGTGACATCCAGACTTCATATCCGAAAGCAGTCAGGTATGAATATATCCGTTCCAGCAGTTCTTCGATACCATATACCAACGTCAAATGGAACATCTTGGAAGCGAATTTTTCCTTCTAGTAAATGCCTGCTATTAATCCGCATGCTTTGCGCAAAATAATAGAAAAGGTAAGAGATCAGCGTACTCATTCTTTTAGACAGGACGGGAAAGGAGAAAGCAATGTTTTGGGTCAGCAGAAGTAAAAGTAAAAATAAAAGCGACGATGGGAAGTTTCACTCAAAGAACGTGAAGCACGATCCTCAGGCAGAGAGCGCAAGAGCGGTCTTTGGCCTGAAAAAGCAGAAGTAAGAGAACTAATAATGGAAAATAAGAGACTGTCAGAAGAAACGGAGAAAAAGAGGCTTTTTCATGAAATGCAGGCGCATCTTCTGAACGATGATGCGCCCTCCGCTTATTTCAGCCGCATCTGCGACGAAGGGATTCTGGACGAGTACCCGTTTTCCATGCTGAGCCGGCTTGAGGAAGTCCCTCAGTCTCCGAAGCACCATCCGGAGGGAAATGTCTGGAACCATACAATGCTGGTGATCGATGAGGCTGCACGGAAAAAGGACAAAAGCCGGGATCGGACCGCCTTTATGTGGGCCGCCCTGCTGCACGACATCGGTAAAGCGGAGACCACGAAGGACGACAGGGGAAGGATCACCGCCTATGATCACGACAGAGCCGGAGCGCCGCGTGCAGAAGAATTCTTAAAGGAGTTTCTCGATGATAAAGTTCAGGCAGACAAAGAATTGATTCGACGTATCGTTGCGTTGGTTCGGTGGCATATGCAGATCCTTTTCGTGGTCAAGTCCATGAAGTTTGCGGATATCAAGACCATGCGGGAGAATGTCGTCCCGGAAGAAGTCGCTTTGCTGGGTTACTGCGACCGGATGGGAAGGCTGAATGCGGACCGAAAAGCTGAGAATGAAAATCTGAAGCTGTTTCTCAGCAAGTGCCGCGAATGGGATCATCGACGCCCCGAAAAGGGTCGATAAAGATTACAAATCCTGCATAAATCGAATATATTTCTACAAAAAATACAGTTCTAAACGAAATC
>DATMXY010000087.1:0-5733 GCA_035561275.1 Anaerovoracaceae bacterium
GAATAAAAGGGGTAACTACTATAAGCATTGCCCCCAATGCCCCCAATTAGTTATTGATTCAGTTGGCCGATGCAGACCGTCCCGGTGGTCATATTGTAAAAATAGATCCTGTCTCCCTTTATTGAAATGTTCCGGCAGTAAGCCTTATCCGGAGTCTTGAAGACCACGTTCCCTTCCCGGTTAAACACCATGATCCTGAATTCCGCCGGATCTGCCTCCCCGAAGGTGCAGACGAGATATTCCCCATTGCTGCCCATGACGGCCATACTGTCAAGGGCGGCGCCGTCGTTCAGGTTCTTTCCGTCAATGTCATAGAGACTTTGGTCAGATTTCTTCTGCCAATAAATCTTTCCGTTCAATACATGAAAGCTCTGGATTTCCTCTTTCTCTTCGGCCACCTGCCCGATCAGTTCTTCCATGCCATCTTTAACCGACTGACGGTAGAAGGTCCCGCCGCTTTGATAGTAAAGAAAATCTCCCTCCAGCCGGAATGACGTAATTTCTTTTTCGTTGACCCGAACCGTTTCGTCCGTGTTGATATCCACTCGGTATATCCCCATTAAGGCGCCTTCCGTCTTTTTGTCAATAGCAAGAGTGTAGAGGTAGTCTCCCGCCAGATAAACATCTTCCGAACTTCTCCCGCCGCTGCCTTCAGTGGACGTCCACGTCCAGATATACTGATAATCCGGACTTCCGACCCGTTCGTATTCACCGTCTCCCGTCTTCATGGAAAGATTGCCCGGCCACGGCATCGGGCCTGTATAATACGTAAAGCTTTTATCGCCGAATAGGTTAACCTGGTAATAGCTGTTCTGTAATTCCGTTGCGGTGCCGTCGTCGTTCAGACGGATCAGGTAATCAGCCCCCATGGTAGCCCCGCCCTGATGGTATTTCAGATATGCCGCGCCGTTTTCCACAAACAGGCCGGAATAAACGGATTCTCCCCGGCCGTAGGTCCAGACGGGAAGCTGATATACCGCCTTTGTTACAGACGGGTCGGCAAGCTGCGCCTGTATGATCTGTCCATTGTCGTCTTCATAGTAAATATATTGATCCGTGACTGTAACATTATCGGAGATATCATCATACTCTTTCTTGAGGCTTCCGTTCGTTATTGCCTTCTGCTCCAGGATAAGCCCTCCGTTATAAATCGAAACAGAGCCGTCGGCACCGTAATGCAGATACATCGGAACGCACTCCGCCGTGCCGAACCACATGCCGCGGGCTCCTACAGCAGGCTTCCATTCGCTGTAAAGCTTATAGTTTTCAAAATCGGAATATTGCTCGGAATCCGTCTCCAACACCTTCAGGTTTGCGATCCTGGCGCCTTCTGATCTTGAGAGACAATTCTTCCCGTCAAAGGGCTTGGACATGGCCATTGAGATAACGGCCTTCACCGACGCGCCGCTGAAATCCGCGGCAGCGGAAGCTTTTCTTACAACCTCTTTGCCGTCAAGCTTGATCACCAGATCAACCTTCCGGTCCGATCCTTCTTCCCTGTAAAATTCTAAATGGTGTGTGGAACCCGGCTTCAGCGCAATATTTTCTCCCCAGCTCCATTCACTCCCCTGCCGCAGGAAAACAGTCCATTGATTGTAACCGGGATGGCTGGGATCTTCAATGAACTGAAATCCTCCCTCCGCGTTTCCGGCGTCATTTGCCCAGTCAAATCCAAAATAGACGTAAGGGCAGTCTCCCTTTTCAGCGAGCGTGACCAACGGCAGGGTCACATCTGCCTGTATTCCGCTGAATCCGCTGAACTCAAGCTGCTTCCTTGAAAAGATCCCCGTAGTCCCTCCATTGATATTGAACGGGGTAAACACAAGCCGGTCCGGGGATGTCGCCGATACGACCCCGGCCGCTCCGTCCCAAACGACCTTATAGCCGTATGCCTCCAAAACCGGCCGCAGCGGCAGATAGGTCAGGCTATCCTTTATAACAGCCGGAGTACCGGCGGAAACAGGCTTCTGATTGACGTAAATCTCCTGGCTGCCAACCGGTATGTCGACTTCCGTATTCCCCTTGCTGGTGATCACGGTTTTTGTCTGATCATCCCAAACAACGTCACAGCCGATGGAATTCAGGCAGACACGCAGGGGCATCATCGTCCATCCGGTTTCCGTTATAAACGGAAATCCCTTGGTTCCATCGAATACCACCGCTTCGCCGTTCACTACAAATCCGGGCGGGCCTTCATAGGCCTTGGCGTCTCCCCCTGCCATGGCAAAAAAAAGAATGCCTGTCACAGCAATCATAATTAGCTTTTTCATATCCTGCTCCCCCTTTTCCTGTCAGCTTTTGTTCCTGGTAAAATAACAGGCTTTACTACCGCCGGAAGATTTTGTACTTCTTTATCCTCTGTATCATATCAGCTTATCTGATCCCTCACAAGAGGAGCGGAACGTTCGTAAAGAAAACGTAATTTTGTAATTCTGGCCGGATATTGGCATTCGGCGGGAATAGTGCAGAGAGATTCTGGAATACTATGGATATTACGATACCAAGGAGGGATTGAAATTGATGATTCCAGATACTTCTGCCGACGGCAGCGAAAAAAAGATGAAACAGATGGAAGCTTTTACCGTTGACGACAAAGGCCAAAAGCTTACAACCGATAACGGCGTCAAACTTTCCAATACCGACGACTCGCTGAAAATGGGCGAACGCGGCCCTACTCTGCTGGAAGACTTCCACTTCCGCGAAAAGATAACCCACTTTGATCATGAGCGGATCCCCGAGCGCGTCGTTCATGCCAGGGGCTTCGGCGCCCACGGATACTTTGAGCTGTACGAGTCCATGGCGGAGTATACCAAAGCGGATTTCCTTCAGAATCCGGCGGTCAAAACGCCGGTGTTCGTGCGCTTTTCCACCGTGGTCGGCTCCCGGGGTTCGGCGGATACGGTGCGCGACGTCCGTGGCTTTGCGACAAAGTTTTATACCAATGACGGAAACTTCGATCTCGTAGGCAATAATATTCCGGTTTTCTTCATTCAGGACGCTGTCAAATTCCCCGACCTGATCCACGCGGTGAAGCCGGAGCCCCACAATGAGGTCCCTCAGGCCACCACGGCCCATGATACCTTCTGGGATTTTGTCGTGAATACGCAGGAAATTGCCCATATGGTCATGTGGGCCATGTCCGACCGCGCGATCCCCAGAAGCTTTCGCATGATGGAAGGGTTCGGGGTCAACACGTTCCGGTTTATCAGCGCCCAGGGGAAAGCGCGATTTGTGAAATTCCACTGGAAGCCGCTGCTGGGCGTGCATTCCCTGATGCGGGACGAGGCGCAGAAGCTCTCGGGTAAGGATCCCGATTTCCATCGCCGGGATCTGTGGGACGCCATCGAGCAGGGCAATTATCCCGAATATGAATTCGGTGTGCAGATGCTGGAAGAAGAGCAAGAATTCGATTTTGATTTTGATATTCTCGATCCCACCAAGGTATGGCCCGAGGAATTGGTCCCGGTGAAAATCATCGGGAAAATGACCCTGAACAAGAATGTGGACAATTTCTTTGCGGAGACGGAGCAGGTGGCCTTCTGCCCCGCCAATATCGTTCCCGGTATCGATTTCAGCAACGATCCGCTGTTACAGGGGCGCTTGTTCTCTTATGAAGACACCCAGCTTTCCCGTCTGGGCGGCCCGAATTTCCGGGAGATCCCCATCAACCAGCCGGTGGCCCCCGTCCACAACAACAAGCGGGACGGAATGCACCGCATGAAGGTCAATCCCGGACCGGTCAGCTATACTCCGAATTCGCTGGCGCAGAATTCACCGGGGACCTCGACCGAAGAAGAAGGGGGCTTCGTGCATTACGCGGAGCGGATCAACGGTCATAAGATCCGGGCGCGCAGCGGGAGCTTCCGCGACCATTTCAGCCAGGCCACCCTCTTCTGGAACAGCATGTCGGACGCGGAAAAGAATCATATTATCGACGCCTTCCACTATGAAGCCGGCAGCGTTAAAAATAAAGAGGTGAAGCAGAAGGTCGCGGACATGTTCGCCAATGTCAACTACGACCTGGCGGTAAGGATCGCCGAAGGGATCGGCGCAAATCCGCCGGCACAGCCGGCGCCCAACGAAATGACGGCGTCTTCCCCTGCCTTAAGCCAGGATAACACAATTAAGACGGCGAGAACCAGAAAGATTGCGATCCTTGTTGAGAACGGCTTTTGCCCGGTCTCCCTGCGGAATATGACGGATGCCCTGAAATCGGTGGGAGCGACGCCGGAAACGGTGAGCACCAAATTGACCGGGATCACCGGCAAGGACGGCACGTTCCTGGAACCAAACAGGGACTTCGCCACGGCCGTATCGCTGTTTTACGACGCCGTATACGTTCCCGGCGGAAATCATATCCCTGCGTTGATGCAGGGTATGGACGCCCGGAACTTCGTCAACGAAGCGCTGCTGCACAATAAGACGGTAGGAGCGTCGGACGAGGCGCTGGAATTGCTTGCCGCTACAGACGCAGCAGCCGTCATGTCCAGCCTTTTGGGCGTTCAGAATACGCCCCTGGCTGTTCAGGGTATCGTCGCAGTGAAGGGAGAATCCGGACTTCAGCCCTTCTGCACGGAGTTTATCAATCAGCTTTCGATGCACCGCCACTGGTCCAGACAGCATTAAGCTTGCTAAATTTGCGAATAGCTGTATTGCTGTGCAATAATTCGGGCAGAATGTTCCCATTCTGCCCGTTTTCCATCTCAGGAGGATCTGTTCAAATACGGTGTGGAAGTTAAAGTACAAGAATCTCCAGGTACTGTTTCAGCCGCTTCTCCAGGTATTCCCCGACCAGTTCCACCATCGGCGCGGCCGACCGGTTCCTGAAATAGCTGTCAAAGCAGGAATAATACCGTTTCCTATCAGTAAACTTCACGTCAATGGGCGGATATCCCTGCCCCATGAGCATCAGATTCAGGATCAGCCTGCCGGTCCTTCCGTTCCCGTCAATAAATGGGTGTATCCCTTCAAAATCCAAATGAAATACAGCTGCATTCTCTATGGTATGGCGCGTTTTTTCTTTCAGCCCGGTAATCAGTTGTTCCATTTGTACCGGAACTAGGTAAGGCTGGGGCGGTTCATGGTACGCGCCCAGGATCCTTACAGGGATTCGGCGGTATATTCCCCGGTCCTCGGGCCTGTCCATCAGCACAAAGGAATGGATTTCCATGATTACTCTTTCGGTTAACGGCACTTTGTCCGTAATAATTTTTTGGACATACAGGAAAGCGTCACGATGTCCCACCGCTTCCAAATGGTCCTTCAGTGGCTTTTTGTCAACGGTAAGGCCTTCCAAAACCAGAGCAGTTTCCTGAAGCGTCAGGGTATTTCCCTCGATGGCATTGGAATTGTAGGTGTACTCAACCAGAAACTCATTTTGCAGGCGCTGCAGCTCGCCCTGCGTCAGGGGACGCCGCTTGTTCAGTTCCGCTTTCAGGGAATCGATTCGCGCAAATAAAGCAGCATATTCCTGCGGAACGGTTTTGCCGCGCAAATTTCTCCCATCCGTCGGTTTTAGCGTATCCGCCGGGATGCGGTAAGAACGGCCTTCTTTCATGACGCCTTCTATTTTTCCCTGTTCGCAGAGCAGCCGCACACGCCGGTCTGAAATTCCCCACCGCGACGCCGCCTGCTTGGCGCTGACGTATTCCACGCAACCACCTCCTAGTTACATAATAAGTATATCGTGCTATCGGAATGATATCAAGATTATTTGCCGTATTTCCTATATAT
>DATMXY010000088.1:0-3444 GCA_035561275.1 Anaerovoracaceae bacterium
GTATAATATCCTTGTTAATTCAAATCGGACAGGCCGGCTTGAAGGGGGAGTCAATATGAGCAAAATCTATGTTGTAAAAGACCTCATCGAAAGAAAGGAAGATTTTGTTATCGCGAAGATCGTGGACACGGAAGGGACCACGCCGAGGAAAAAGGGCGCATGGCTTCTGATGACACAGGACGGAATAAAATACGGCACGGTAGGCGGAGGCAGCCTGGAGGCGGAAGTCGGGAAGGTCTGCCTTGAAACCTTCCGGACAAAAGATTCTAAAGTCCATCATTTTCAGGTATCGTGCGCGCCGGGACAGGGCGCGGATCTATGCGGCGGAAGCGCGGATGTGAGCATCGAATACATCGATACGAAAAAACCGGACAGCTTTGCCTTTGATTTTGACACGGAAACCAAAGCGTTTATTTTCGGAGCCGGCCATGTAGGCAAGGCGGTGGAGCCGATTTTAAGATCGGTAAATTTTACGACGACAGTGATTGACGACAGAGCCGAATTTGCCAACAGGGAGAGCTTCCCGGAGGCGGACGGCATCGTGGTCATCGGCAGCTTCAAAGACGCCTGGCAAGGTATGGAGACCGATGAGAACAGCTATGTCGTCATCGTGACCCGGGGACACAGCGGGGATTACGACGTGCTGAAGCAAACCCTGAGCAGGGAGACCGCGTATATCGGTATGATGGGGAGCAGAAAAAAGGTGGCTGAGATTTTCCGGGTCCTGCGGGAAGAAGGCTTTTCACAGGAGGACCTGGACAGGGTTTACACGCCCATCGGCACCAATATTTTTGCAGAGACTCCCGAAGAGATCGCGGTCAGCATCGCGGGAGAAATGATCATGGTCAGGGCCGGGCATGGAGAGCGGTAAAATGGAATCCGCAAACAAGAACACAGAATCCGGGGATCATTATGTCGGGCTGATCCTCGCGGCCGGGTATTCTTCGCGCATGGGCGCCTTTAAACCCCTATTGCAAATAGGCGATATGACTGCCGTGGAAAGGGTTTCGGCCGCATTGAAAAAAGCGGGGGTCAATAAAATCATAGGAGTCACAGGATTTCTGAGGAGACGGCTCGTTCCCGTATTTGCATCGGAAGGCATTATTGAAGCCTATAATCCGGATTTTGAGCAGGGGATGTTTACTTCAATCAAAACGGGCCTCAGAACGGCGGTGACCGGATCGGAAGCGCCGGAAGGATTTTTCCTGATGCCTGTGGACTGCCCGCTCGTGCCGCCTGTGGTGATCAGACAGATCGCGGAAAAGCACAAAGAGGATCCGGAAGCGTTTATTGTACCCTGTTTCCGCGGGAAAAAAGGGCATCCTTTATTCATTCCGGTAAAATATACAGAAGAGATCCTTTCCTATGGGGGCGAGGGCGGCCTCAAAGCGGTTACCGACCGCCACGAGGACAGGCTGATCCGGCTGGAAGTCGGTACGGAAGCCGTGGTCCTTGACATGGATACGAGGTCAGGCTATGAAGAGGTACTGGAATACTACGAAAGGCAGCAAAAGGAAACCGGCGGAACAGGAGCTGTTGAAAGGGACGGCAATGCCCTTGAAGAAGCGCTGAGAGGGAAAAGACTATTTTTGATCCGCCATGGTGAGATCCGGCAGCACAGGGAGAAAATCCTCCTCGGGCAAACTGACGTTCCCCTGTCCGAAACGGGAAAGAAACAGGCGGCGGATGCCGCGGAAGAGCTGAAGCGGTATGGGGTATCCGTAAAACGTATCTATACCAGCGATCTGTCCAGAGCCGCGGGAACGGCGGAGATCATCCGGGACAGGCTTTACGGGCGGCGAATAGAAGAAGCCCGGGGTAAAGAGATTTCAGAGCCGGAAGTGATCCTGGAACCCAGGTTCAGGGAGATGTCCCTCGGAGAGTGGGACGGCCGGTTTATCAGCGAGATACGGGAGAAGTATCCGGAGGAATATCAAAAACGCGGGGAAAACCTCCTGAACTGGAAATACGGAAACGACAGCGAAAATTTTTACGACCTGCAGTACCGCGTGATGAAAGGATTCCGGGACGTGTTGGAAAAAGAACGGACTGGCCCTGCTGCCGGACCAAGCGACATTGTCATTGTTTCTCATTCCGGCGTGATCAATGTGATCGTCAGCAATCTGCGGCAAATGGAGCTTGCGCGGCAGATCGGCAGCCATATCCCCAACGGCGGGGTAGTGCTGATTGATTTTACAAAAGGGTAGATACAGCGACGGCGAAGTATAATATAAAAACAATAATTTAATAAAACCAGCGGAATACAAAGGAGTATCATCATGAAAGAAGTTCTGGTCAACGACGCGGTGGGAATGGTCCTGGCCCATGACCTGACCCAGATCATCCCTGGAGAATTCAAAGGAAGCAAATTTAAGAAAGGCCATGTGATCGCCCCGGAAGATATCGATGTGCTGCTCAGCATGGGAAAGAGGCATCTGTATGTGGTAGACAAAGAGGATACGGATATCCATGAGGATGACGCGGCCATGCGCATTGCGACGGCCGCCGCCGGGAAAGGAGTCCGGCTTGTGGCTCCGGGAGAAGGAAAGGTCGAACTGATGGCGGAATACGACGGCCTTCTGAAAATAAACACAGCGATGCTCAACCAGCTCATCGACCAGGACGAGATCATGTTTGCCTCCATCCATGAAAATCAAATGGTGAAAAAGGGGCAAAAATTGGCAGGGACCCGGGTGATCCCGCTCTTTGTCAACGAAAGCATCGTGACCTTCGCAGAAAAGGTATTGCAAAAAAACGGACGCCTGATCGAAGTCCTGCCCTTAAAGAATCTGAAAATCGGCCTTGTGACCACAGGCAGCGAGGTTTATACGGGGAAGATCAAGGACGCCTTCGGACCGGTCCTGAAAAAGAAATTCGGCGATCTCGGCAGCGAAGTGGTGAATCAACTGTTTGCGGACGATGATGAAGATATGATCGCAGACTGTATTAAGCAGCTGATTAAGGAAGGCGTGGATATGATCGGCGTTACGGGCGGAATGTCCGTTGACCCCGACGATAAGACGCCTACAGGGATCCGGAAGGCCGGCGGCCACATCATTACTTACGGCGCTCCTGTTTTGCCCGGAGCCATGTTTATGCTGGCTTACATCGGACATGTTCCCGTTGTGGGGCTTCCCGGCTGCGTCATGTACAGCAGGGTCAGCATTTTCGACTTGATCGTTCCGAGGATCCTGGCGGGCGAGATCCCGACAAGGGGCGAAATCAAGAAGCTGGCTCACGGCGGGCTCTGCCGGAGCTGTGAAGTCTGCACCTATCCCAATTGCGGCTTTGGCAAGGCGTATTGATCATGGCTGACAGCCGGAGCGGAAACGCGGATCTCCCCATAACAAGAAAAGAATAACAGGAAAACAAGAAAAACGGATGGAACGGATACCATTCGTTTTTTTCCATGGGATAACAAGCCGAAAAGTTTCAATAATAAAG
>DATMXY010000089.1:0-3460 GCA_035561275.1 Anaerovoracaceae bacterium
GAACAAACGATTATTTGTAACGATATTGAAGCCTGTTTATGCTATGGATACTTAAAAAGGAGATCTGGTCTATGAAAACAAAAGCAGTGCGATTGTACGGAAAGGAAGACCTTCGGCTGGAAGAGTTTGAGCTGCCCCAGCTGAAGGATGATGAAATATTGGTGCATATTATAAGCGACTCCATCTGCATGTCCTCATTCAAGGCGGCCGAACAGGGCACGGACCATAAGCGGGTTCCGGCTGACGTCGCAGAGAACCCCATCGTCATCGGTCATGAATTCTGCGGAGAAATCGTGGAGGTTGGCAGGAGGTGGTCCCATAAATGGAAGGCCGGCCAGCGGTTTTCCATCCAGCCGGCCATCAATCTGAACGGGACCCTCTGGGCGCCCGGATATTCCTACCGCTATCTCGGCGGCGCCATGACCTATGCCATAGTCCCGAAAGAATTCATGGAAGAAGAATGCCTGCTGCCCTATGAGGGCGACGCGTTTTTCTACGGCTCCCTGGCCGAACCGATGAGCTGCATCGTCGGCGCGTTTCACGCCAATTATCATACGGAGCCCGGAAGCTACGTTCATAAAATGGAAATCAAAGAAGGCGGGAATCTCGCGATTCTTGCGGGAGCGGGACCCATGGGTCTTGGCTCCGTCGATTATGCCATTCACGCCCCCATCAAACCGAAGCTGGTCGTCGTGACAGACATCGACGAGACGAGGCTGAAACGGGCGGAATCCATCGTGACCGCGGAGATGGCGGCAGAAGAAGGCGTTCAGCTCATTTATTTGAATACTGCGGGAATCGACGCGGAACAGAAGCTGATGGAACTGTCCGCAGGCAGAGGGTATGACGACGCCTTCGTCTTTGCTCCGGTCCGCCCGGCGGTGGAACTGGGGGATAAGATCCTGGCTTTTGACGGCTGCCTGAACTTTTTCGCAGGGCCGATCGATCATAATTTTTCGGCGATGTTCAATTTTTATAATGTTCATTACAGCGCCAGCCATATCGTTGGCACTTCCGGGGGCAACACGGACGATATGAGGGAATCCATCGATCTGATGGTAAAGGGAAGGCTGAATCCGGCCATGATGATCACCCATGTCGGAGGCCTGGATTCCGTTGTGGAAACCACCTTGAACCTCCCGAAGATCCCCGGCGGCAAGAAGCTGGTCTATACCAACATTTCCATGCCGATGACAGCCCTGGCGGACTTTGAGGAACGGAGCAGAACCGATCCCATGTTTGCGGAACTGGACCGTCTGGTAAAAGCAAACAATGGCCTTTGGAATGCCGAAGCGGAAAAATATCTGCTTGCCAATGCGAAGAATATTTAGGACGAGGTGCGGCAAATGATCAATCTGGAAGAGGCAAAAAAGATCGCAGCAGAAAAAATACAGGACAGGGACAGCGCTCCCGGAAGGCTCGGAGGCAAGATCGCCGTGGTTACGGGAAGCGCGCAGGGCTTCGGACTCGGGATCGCAAAAGAGATGTACCGCGAGGGCGCAAGCATCGTGATCGCCGATATCAATGCGGAACTGTCGGAAGCCGTGGCAAAGGAGCTGGGGGAAAGAGCCTTCAGCATCGCCGTGGACGTCACAAAGGAAGCGTCGGTAGCGGAGCTGGTCTGCAAAACGGTGGAGCATTTCGGCGGAATCGACATCTTTGTATCCAATGCCGGCGTCGTGAAAGCGGGAAGTCTGGAAGAAATGGACCTGGCGTCCTTTGAATTTGTAACCAGGGTGAATTATTCAGGCTATTTTGTCTGTGCGAAATACGCGTCGGAAATTATGAAGGCCCAGCATCAGGCAGATCCCGAATGGTTTGGAGATATCATACAGATCAATTCAAAATCGGGCCTTGCAGGCTCAAAAAATAACTTTGCCTACGCCGGCGGAAAGTTCGGCGGCGTTGGTCTGACCCAGAGCTTCGCCCTGGAACTGATCGATTACAATATCAAAGTAAACTCGATCTGTCCCGGCAATTATTATGACGGACCTTTGTGGTCCGATCCCGAAAGGGGGCTCTTCGTACAGTACCTGCAGGCAGGAAAGGTTCCCGGAGCAAAGACCGTGGAAGATGTGAAGCGGTTTTATCTTGCTAAATCGCCCATCCGAAGGGGATGTTTCCCCGAAGACGTTGTAAAAGCTATTTTCTATTGTGTAGAGCAGACTTATGAGACAGGGCAGGCAATCCCTGTTACCGGCGGTCAGATTATGATGAATTAAGAGCGGCCGACTATGAAGAAAAAATTAGAGACATTAAACGGCGGCGATCCCGCGGAGAGACTCGAAACGCTGAAACAGATCATTCGGCTCGAGCCTGTGCCCAGAGTACGCAGCGAGTTTTCCAACAATCACATCCATTCATTTTTTTCCTTCTCTCCATATTCCCCCACTGAGGCAGTCTATTATGCCCGAAAGGCAGGACTGCCTACAGCGGGGATTATGGACCACGACTCGATCGCCGGGGCAAAAGAATTTATTCGGGCCGGCGAGATCGCCGGAATCGCAACGACCGTGGGGCTGGAGTGCAGAGTCGGCGTGGAAGGCACGCCCCTGGAGGGAAAGATCGTCAATAACCCCGACCAGGCTTCTGTTGTATATATTACTTTGCATGGCGTTCCCCATCATCGGATCGATGATCTGCAGGAGCTCTTTCAGCCCTACAGGGAAAAACGGAATGTCAGGAACAGGATCATGGCTGAAAGACTCAGCGAGCTTCTGGGAAGTCTTGACTTGCGTCTGGATTTTGACCGTGATGTGGTACCGACCTCCAAGTATCAGGAAGGAGGAAGCATTACGGAGAGGCATCTGCTGTATGCCCTGTCTCTGAAAATGATCGAGAAAATCGGAAAAGGGCCGGCTCTGGCCGCCTTTATTAAAAATAAACTGGATATGCCTCTTTCAAGCCTTCAGGCGAAGCAGCTGAACGATCTGGAAAATCCCTACTACGAATACGATTTGCTGGGAATGTTCAAGGCGGGCCTGATAGACAAAATCTTCGTGCCGGCAACCGACGAAGTGATGCATATTTCCGAACTGATCAAGGTTTCCGCGGAAATCGGAAGCCTGCTTGCGTATCCCTATCTTGGCGATGTGACGGACAGCGTGACCGGTGACAAGAAAACGCAGAAATTCGAGGACGACTATCTGGACCTGCTCTTTGAAGTCCTGAAGGAATGGAACATCGACGCCTTCAGCTATATGCCGTCCCGCAACACGCCGGATCAAATCAGGAGGATCCAGGAAAAATGCCGACAGTACCGCTTCTTTGAAATATCCGGCGAGGACATCAATTCGCCGAGGCAGCCCTTTATCTGCCGCCAGCTGGCTCGCCCGGAGTTTTCCCATTTAACCGATTCCACCTGGGCGCTGATCGAATATGAGAAAAAGGCCAGCGAAGGCGCGGCGCAAAAACCGGTGAGAAAGGAACAAAACAAGGAGTATAATAAATAGTAGAAGAA
>DATMXY010000090.1:0-2727 GCA_035561275.1 Anaerovoracaceae bacterium
GTAAAAGAATAATGCGATCGAATATCGAATCATAGGGTGAATCCCATGAACTATGTATGGAGCGAGTATCATCGAAGAGGGTATAAGAGAATGCAGCTTTTTGAGAAAGCCTGCACCGTGTACAGCAGAGAGTTAAAGAATTTTATCTACACTTTGACAAGAAACGATCACTTCGCTGCGGAAGAGATCTATCAGAACACCATGCTGGAAGCATTGACTGGCCTTGATTACCTGCGCGACAGCAACAAGATGAAGTCCTGGATCTTTTCCATCGCAAAAGCGGAATCCAAACGATATTATGCGGAGAGCCGGCCGGAAAAAAACCGCGGTCGAAACGCCGCTGCGGAAGAAGAGTCTTCCTGGCCTGAATATTTGTTTGATTTCACAAAGTACATTGAAGACAGGGAATACATAAAAACCTTAATCAACGGTCTTGAAAACGAAGAGCAGCAGCTTTATATCCTGCATTATTTTTACGGGGTGCCGTTGAAGGAAATTTCTGAAATGCTCAATGTAAATTACAGTACCGTCCGCTCCATGCATATGCGCGGAATGACCAAGATGCGGAAGCAATCATCTCGGCGGCAAGATGTGTAGATCTGAAGCCGGTTTTCGATAAAAATATGCCCTTGAAAAAGGGCATATTTTTTTTAAGCAGATCGTTTGGAACAGAGAGTACCGGATCAAAAAAACTTGAATAATCAACAGCCTGGTAGTATATTAGAGGCGTGAAAAGTAAAATTATTGAGCTGTGCAAAGACTACACAGACCTTACAGATGAAGATATCCAGATCCTGGTCGAGTACGATGAAAAAATCGGTTCGATCGCCTTGCTTACGTCCAATGACATCTTTATTGACGCACTTACGTCAAATCAGCAGGATTCCGTCGTTTTAGCCTGGGCCAGGCCGGAAAAGAAATCCCTGTACAATAAAAGCGTAGTGGGAGAGCTTGCCTATACTGAAAATGAGCCCGGCGTATATAAAACGATCAAAACCGGAAAGATCTCCAGGGCGATCAGCGGCGTGAGCCAGGAGGGTATTCCTATTGCCCAGACGGTGGTACCGATCAAAAACAGAGAAAAAATCATCGGCGTACTGATCATGGAGCGGGATATCACGCGGGAGATCGAACAGGAGCAGGAGGTGAACGTCCTAAAGGAAACGGTTGAATTTTTAAAAAAATCTCTGATGGAGCTGAATATCGTCGAATCCTACTTTGCCGACTGGTTCAACAACGGGATCTTCGTATTAAACAGCGAATGCAAAATCGTGTATGTGAACAAATCAGCCCTTGATCTGTTTATGAGGATCGAGAATAAGGAACCCATCGGCAACGACCTCTCCAAGCTGCTTGGATCCTTTAAAGACCTGAACGACATGCTGAATAAAATAAGCAGTCCCACCGAGCTTGCCTTGACGGACGAGGTTTACAGCATGCACATCCATCCCATCGGGCTCCAGGACGAACTGGAGGGCGCCGTCATCATCATGCAGGACATGACGGAACTCAGGATCAAAGAGCGGGAGTTGCAGGGAAAAGACATGCTGATCCGCGAAATCCACCACAGGGTCAAGAACAACCTCCAGAACATTGCCGCGATCCTGCAGCTCCAGATGAGAAGAACAAATTCAGAGGAGGCCAGAAACGCTTTTCAGGCCAGCATCAGCAGGATCCTTTCCATTGCGGCGGCGCAGAACGTGTTTTCCAGACAGAACATTGATAAAATAAAATTAAAGGAATTATTGAGTTATGTTTTAAATACCACTTTGGACAGTTATAAATTTGAGTATCAGAATATCATAGCGGCGGTAGAAGGCAGGAATGTCGAGATATCCAGCAGCCAGGCCATCTCCGTGGCACTGATCGCCAACGAGGTGATCAGCAATTCCATGAAACACGGGATCAGGGGCGAAGAAAACGGAGAGATCCGCATCAATATCAATGAAAATGAAAACATGGTGAGGATGGAATTTTACGACAGCGGTAAAAATGATCTGATTCTTGACAGCAACGATGAAAATAAGCTGGGGCTGCAAATCGTCAAAGCCTTATCGAGCGAGCAGCTGGGCGGGACTTTTAAGATCAGAAGAGAAAACGGAGAGACGAAAGCGGAAATTCTTTTTACGAAATGAACGACGGCGTCGGTAAATCGGACAAGCCGAAATGACTCGGGAGGTATTTATGGGTTATTTATCAGTATTGATCGCAGATGATGAAGTATTGACCCGGCTTGACATTCACGAACATCTGGCCAAAGAAGGCCATATTGTCTGCGCTGAAACGGGAAATGGCCTGGAAGTTTTGGAACTGGCCAAATTGACGAACCCGGACATTGCACTTCTGGATATTAAAATGCCCGGACTTGACGGGATTGAAGCAGCCAGCCAGCTAAGGCTGATGGGGATTCCCACCGTACTTATGACGGCTTATATCCAGCCCAATTTTATCAACAGAGCGGAAAAGGTAGGAGTTTATGGATACCTGAATAAGCCGATCCGGCAGCAGGATATCATTCCGTCCCTGCATATTGCTTACGGCCGCTGGAAAGAGGTGCAGAAATTGTCCAAAGAAATAGACCTGATCAAAAGGAAGATGGAAAATCAAAAGAAAATCGATCGGGCAAAGGCTATTTACGCCCAGGAACATGGGATCAGCGAACTGGAAGCGCATATCGCCATATTAAAAATATCGATGGGGCACAATAAACCGCTGATTGCCGTATGT
>DATMXY010000091.1:0-2108 GCA_035561275.1 Anaerovoracaceae bacterium
CCTCTGCTTTATCCAGCTGCAGGTCCTCGCCTTCCTTTGTCCCGGTGATGAAATGTACCGTCGCTTTTTCAAGGGCGCCCATAGTGGTAAAGTCCAGAATCCCGGAGGGGTAAAGCTTGCTTTCAGTCTGGAACTTGGTAACGGCCGCCACCGTGGCTTCATCCATGTTTCCCGAAACCTTCACCGGATAGCCAAGCATGGCCAGGCGCTGCTGCGCTCCGAAGACATTCAGCCCGGTGTCCCCGGCTTTCGGCTTGACCTTCTCGGTCATCGGAGCAAAGGTTGCGTATTTTTCGGCCAGTTCCTTTTCGTCTGCATTATTACTGTTTTGCACTGTATAGTCGGGCGTGATACCGACATGGTCAATCCGCTTTTTGTTCGGCGTCAGGAAATAGTACATGGAAAGCTTCATACTGGATCCGTCGGTAAGCTCGCTGACCTGCTGGGCGACGCCTTTCCCGTAAGTGGTTGTCCCAACCAGCGTCGCCGTTTTGCTGTCCTGCAGGGCGCCAGCCAGAATCTCCGAAGCGCTGGCGCTTCCTTCATTGACCAGCAGCACCATAGGGATACCCAGCTCCAAATTTCCGTCGGCAGAATAGGTTTCCACGATTTTCCCCTTTTGCTCAAAATGAGTGATGGGTCCTTCGGGCATCAGCTGATTTGCAATGTCAAGTGCCGTATTGACCAGACCGCCGGGGTTGTTCCTAAGGTCAAGAATCAACGCCTTGGCGCCCTTGTTGACGAGTGCGACCTTGGCGAGACGGAATTCCACGTGGGAATCGTTGTCAAAGCTGGTGATCTGGATATAGCCGATGTTATCGTCCAGCATCCTGGAATTTACCGAGACGTTCTTGATCTTCTCTCTTGTCAGAGTGAAACTCAGGGTTTTCCCGTCACGGTCGATCTGAAGGGTCACTTTTGTACCCTCTTCCCCTCTCATCATCGATACGGCTTCGTCCAAGGTCTTCTTCGTAATATCAATCCCGTCTATCTTTTTCACAATATCGCCGCTCTTGATACCCGATTTATCGGCAGGAGTATTGGGAATCGGCGCGACGACACGGCACTGTCCGTTGTAATCTTCAAGGCTCAGCCCGACTCCGGAAAATTCTCCGGTCACAGACTCAATAAAGTTTTCTCCTTCTAGTGAAGAACCGTAATAAACACTGTAGGGATCACCCAGAGAATCGACCACTCCGGCAAAAGCGCCGTCGACCAACTGTTCATAGGTGACATCATCCTTATAATTTTTTTGAATATATTCGATATATTCCTTGAGATTTTCCAGCTGCTGGTCCAGGTCTGTATCGGAGGAAGCCGCATAGACTACTGCTCCTTCCATTCCGAAAAGTCCCGGAATCAGCATGACAAAAGAAAACGAAGTTACGATCATCACGAAAGCAACGATGATCGCTATGACTTTTGCAATCTTTCTTGCTTGTCTTGGATCCAAAATTCCAACCCCCTTATAGCGGCTTGTTATGCCGTTAAATGATTTCTATATCAAGAATGCTTCTGCCTTCGGAAAGCCCCCTGAGGCTGATGTGATAGTCGATATTCAGCGTGCCGCGTCCTTCCGTCTTTTCAATCCTGTTGATAACATCGTTGGTCAGGACTTCCATTTCCACGGAACCGTAAGGCGTATCATAGTATCCCTTAAACCGTTTCCCTTTTTCAAATACGATTTCCGTATCGAGGCCGATGCTGTCGCCGTAGCGTTTCATTTTTATATGATCGCCGGTAATTTTCAGACTGGTCGTGCAGCCTTCCATTCCGGAGAATTCGCTCTCGTCGTACAACAAATAGACCGATTCGCCCTTGACATAGTACTTACCCTCTGTGACAAATTCAAGCTGTTCTTCTTCAGAGTCAATCGTCACTTGTTTTCCAACGATTTTTAACATGATGTCCTTCATGCCGCACCTCCTTTTGATCAGTATAACATACCAAAGATAAATCTTCAATTTTACATTAAATATTAGCCTGCTGAAAATTTTTGGCGAAAATGATAAGGGGCAACCGTAAAAATAATCGAAAAAGCTGATTCAAAAATAAAAATTCGCCTCCGGTCGTCAGTTTATTGACTGAAATCAGAGGCGCTCTTAAAT
>DATMXY010000092.1:0-3414 GCA_035561275.1 Anaerovoracaceae bacterium
GTGAAGCCTGTCGTTTAAAGCCCGGGCCGATAAGAGTGACGTTTGATCGTATTCTTATCGGCCCCGGTTTATTTCAGTATTTTCAGTTTAAATCTCCGGACCATTTCCTTGAGGAGTTCTGCCTGTCCGGAGAGTTCTTCGCTGGCCGCGGCGCTTTCCTCCGCTGTCGCGGAGTTGTTCTGAACCACCTGGGAGACCTGTTCGATCCCTTTGTTAATCTGGGCGATACCGGTGGCCTGTTCATTGGAGGCGGATGCGATCTCCTTTACAAGATTAGCAGACTCTTCCATTACTTCTACGATTTTCGTCAGGGCGGAAGCGGTATTGTTAGCGATCTTTGTGCCGATCTGAACCTTTTTGATAGAACCTTCGATGAGCTCGGTGGTCTCCCTTGCCGCGTCGGCGCTTCTTGCGGCCAGATTTCTTACCTCTTCCGCGACAACCGCAAACCCTTTGCCGTGGTATCCCGCCCTGGCAGCTTCCACCGCGGCGTTGAGTGCCAGGATATTGGTCTGGAATGCGATATCGTCGATCACCTTTATGATTTTGGAAATGTTCTCTGAGGAATTGCTGATCTCCTTCATGGAGTCCAGCATCTCATTCATCTGATCGTTTCCTTTGACTGCGTTGTCTTTGGCGGTCACGGCAAGCGCGCTGGAATGATTTGCGCTCACGGCGTTCTGCCTGGTTTGGGACGCTATTTCCGCGATGGATGCCGTCAGCTCCTCGATGGAGCCTGCCTGTTCCGTAGAACCCTGGGACAGGGTCTGGCTTCCGTCGGATACCTGCCTGGACCCCGAAGATACCTGCTCTGCCGTTTCGTTGATATTCCCGATCACCTGGTTCAAGGTCAGGATGATATCGTTCAGGGAATCCTTGATCTCCACAAAATCGCCACTGTAATTTGCGGTAACGGAAAGGTTGAGATTTCCTTCTCCGATTTCGGACAGCACATGAGAGATATCGCTCACATAGGTCCGAAGATTTTCTATGGTGGTGTTGACGGACCTCTTCAATTCGGCGTGATCTCCGCGATAATCGCCGTTCATGCCTGCCCGCAGATTTCCGTCCGCCATCTCTTTCAGGACGGAGAGGGCCTCATTCACCGGGTCAATAACCGCGTTCAGGGTGAAATTGAATCCCTCGATGACTTTAGCAAATTCACCCCCATGCTTCGCCGCGTCTGCCCGGTATTCCAGTCTGCCGTTTATAGCCGCGTCCGCCATTGAGGCGACATCGTCCACCAACGACCGGATCGCGTCTACGCTTTTATTCAGATTTTCATTGATAATTTCAAAACTTTTTCCGTTCATTTCCGTATCTTCATCATAATTGCCGACAGAAGTTTCAAAGGCAAGGTCGCCTTTTGCAAGCTTTTCCAGATTGGCGACAAGCCGTTTCATTTCCTGATACTGGTATAGGGCTTGCTTTTGGGTCCTTCTCATCGATTTTACGACTTCCGTGTTGTCGACGATGAATTCCAATGCGCCTATCACATTTTCGTACTCATCCCTCAACGGAATGCCGGTATATGATATTTCCATGACCGTACCGTTTGGCCGGGCCGATGTTTCGCCGGTAAATTCACAACCTTCATTCATGGACATTGCACAGGCGCAAACTTCCGTGTTGCAGTCGCCGGCTTTCATATGCTCGTAACATTTTGCGCCTCTGATTTGATCCGGTGTAAGACCAATAATCTGCGAGCCCGCCCGGTTGATATATTGTATTGTAAACTCTTTGTCAATCACGAGAACGGGAGACGGGAATCTGTCGATATGGCCGACCAAGCCGTCCACCGTCCTGTTGATGCCGTCGATTATTTTGCGGAAGTCGCCGCCGTGGGGGCTGCTGTCCGCTCTTGTATCGAATTTTCCGTATGTCACGGCTTCGATGATCGTATCCGTATCGTCCATAAGGCGGTGGATCGCGTCGATGCAGGTATTCAGGCTGTCCTTTATATCATTGAAATCCCCTTTGAAATCATCCTGTATCCGATCCGGGATATCTCCCGTGCTGATCCGCTTCATGCAGTCGGCGGAAAGCGCCAGCGGTCCGATGACCGCGTCAAGGGTTTGATTGAATCCGGAAATGATCTTTTTGTAAATGCCCTCGAACAGATCCGCATTGCCCCGGCTTTCCAGATCACCGCAGATCGCCGCGCCGGTCAGCCTGTCGGATTCTTTTCCAAGACGAGTCAATGTATGGATCACAGACGCCATGCTGATTCCCAGGACGTCTTTATCGGATTTCGGCTGGAAATGATCCGGCATGACGCCTTTGGCAATCAACTCGGCGGCCTGCGTCTGGACGCGGATATTATCCGCCATCACGGAAAAGGCATTGGCCAGTTCTCCGATCTCATTTTTTGAATAATTAGTCTTAAAATCGACGTCAATATCTCCCAGCGCGATTTTTTCAGCCGATTCCTTTAAACTCCTGATGGGTTTGCTGATCCCTCTGCTGATCAGGACGGCGACGAGGATGCCTGCCAGAATCACGCCGATGGAAATGAGGATGATCATATTTTTTAGCGTTACGATATCCGCCAAAGCGTCGCTTTCAGAATTTTCAACGCCCAGGGTCCAATCCGTACCGGAAATCGGAATCATCGCGGCAATCCGCTTGTCCCCGTTCAAATTATAACTGATCATGCCGGAATTACCCAATCCGAACTCCCGGAGCGCAATTCCAAAATCTTTAAGGTCGCCGTCGGTTTCTATTTCATTGAAAACGTTTCTTTGATCCAGCACCATTTGCTTATCGGGATGCGAGTAAACGGTGCTGTCCGGTCCCAAAATGAAGACGTATCCATGCTCTTCGTCCAGGTTGAGCTCACTGGTGATATTATTGCCGTCTCTTCGGCCAATAAGAGCGCCAAGGATCTGGTCCCCGTTTTTTATGGGGACAGCTTCCATGATGACCGGCTCTCCTGTCACCTTGCTGATGAGAATGTTGGAAATATTGGGGGTTCCGGATAAAGCCTTCTGTATGTACTCCCGGTCTCCCAAATCGGCGGTTTCTCCGCTCAGGATATAACGGGCGGAACCGTTTTTCGAAACAATCGCCATATCCAGATATCTCAGCTCGTTTGCATCATTTTCGAGAGCGGTTTTTTGCGTCTCCCAGTCCATGGATAAGACCTCCGTTTTCTCCGCCTCTTTTTCCAGCAGCGCCAGATTTTTTGACAGCAGGACGTCGATTCGGTCTGCGGTTCCCTCGGCATAATGCAGCATGGAGGATTCCGTTTCACGGAGCAAGGCGTTTGTGCCCAATTGGACGGATACTGTTCCAAGGATCAGGCAGATGCCGACAACCAGGCCGCCTGTAACCAAAGAAATTTCTTTCATTAAGTTCCATTTCATTTTCATTTCTTCTAAGCCCTTTCAAATTGTTTTTAAAATCAAATGCAAC
>DATMXY010000093.1:0-5677 GCA_035561275.1 Anaerovoracaceae bacterium
ATTTATTATCTCATTTTTAATATGGAAATCGTGTCGAACCAAATACATGAAAATATCGAAATTTGGTAAATATGTTAAAACAGATAAGAAAAAGCTCCTGAGGTAAAAACCCGGGAGCTTCAAAAGAGTCGCTTCTCAGAAAATCAAGCTGGAATTAGCAAATTTAGACCACGTTTAATTGTTTAACCGGTCTTGCTTCAATATAACCCCTGTATCCCACTGAAGGATAAAATAAATAAGGTTGGAAAAGGAAAGTTTTCTGGAACGGCTAAAAGCATTACCAACACGGTGTTCAGCTAAAAAATCTTTGGAATCAATCCACTTATTAGCAGTTTGTAAGATAGATGATAAAGTCAGACAGGAATTCATAAAAGCACCTCGCATTCAAAAATAGTAATCAATGCGAGGCAACATTTTTTGGTAACTTTGTCAAGTACTTTTATGAATTTTTGGCTTTGTTGCTTAAGTTGACGACATTGCCCGTTTGACGGGCAGTGATGATTTTCTCCGACGTCTTTAAGAAAATAAAACACTGAAGCGCGCCATCTGCAAGAGCGGCTGAAAGCTTTCATTTATTTTGAGCGCCGAACAGTCTTAGCCGAGAGTCAGGCCTGTTTTTCAGCAAGGGAAGGCGAAGGATAATTCGTCAGTGACGGAACCCTTTTAAGCCTCCTTCCCATGGTTTCGGCCAGAGCGCTGACCCCTCCTCTGAACTCGGGGGGGCCGATATGATTTTTCGTCAGAATCTCCGCGGCCGAAGCGTAGATTCTTCTCATTTTTTCGGCGGACGGCACATGAATGCCCTCTTCTCTCAGAAGTTTAATACCTAAACCGGAAGGAAGGAACGGCGTCACGAGGGTCGGTACGCCGATGCTGGCAAAACGTTCCACCCCTTTGAGCAGATTTCTATCATCCTGAATTCCCGCGACCATTTGTGTAACGACTTCACCCGGGAAGATCTCCTTTGCCTTGGCCAAAATGCGCACATAATCGTCGATAGGCCTCTTGCCCTTGGCGTTCGGCATGATATTGCGGCGTTCCTCATCATCGTAAATATCGATATCGCACTGTAAGCTGCTAAAGCCCGCATCCCGCATTTTGTAGAGAACATCCTCGTCATAAGGCGGTTCTATAACGGCGCGGACATAGATCATATCGGGAAGTTTCCCAATCTTTGCTTTTATAGCTTCGAGAACATTGATATATGCCCAGGCCCCCTTATCCCTGCCGGGAAGGGTACCCGAATCGACAGTCAGGGAACAGTTGTGGATATCCTCGCCCAATTCCTCGACCGCCGCCTCAAAGGCGCTCGCCATGCCCTGCAGCCATCCTTCGTGGTTGATCAGCACCTTCGTCTCGTCGTAATCGCCGGGGATACAGCAGAATTTGCACGGGTTCTTCTGTTTGGAATAGAGGCAGCCATAGGCAGGCCAGATGGAAAGGCCGTTGTAGCAGGCCACACTGATATAGGGATACTTGTTTCCGGTGATCTTAAGAAGGTCGGCGTTGTCGGGAACAAGGCTGTTGGGAGCGCACGGAGTGATGACGCCGGACATACCCTCTTCAACAAAGAAGATCCCCTCCGCATTGTCGTTTAACGACCATTGGCGTTCCCAGAATTTAGCTCTTTTATAGAAGCTGACCTCGGTAAAATATCTGCCGGCGCGATAGACGTGATAGCCTCCGTCCTCCTTGCGAAGCTCAAACGGGGAATCGTCCCCATAGCCCGTGAAAGAAAACGGGCCGGTGATGTCGTCGCCGATCCACGTAAGCGCAACCGGATGGAAGCCTTCCGCCTGCAGATTCGCTTTTAATTCGTTGGAAATTTTGATTCCATGTCCCTGAATATCGATTTTCTTATCGACTGAACTAAGCTGACTCATTATATTTACCTCCAATTAATCTGATTTTTAATAAACGGTTTCGCTAATCAGCCCTTTCCAATTCGCTGTCGACATGATTGCCGCCGCTGTGCTTATAGTCCCTTTGATTTGCGTGGAGTCCATACTCCTTGCGTATCCTGTAAAGGCCGTCGGCCAGGCGGATATAAAACTCAAGCGGCGGCAACGGCTGTTTGCCCAAAACGGAATACTTATGCGGGCTCCAAAAAGTGGAAAGAAAAACTACGCCGTTTTTTGAATAAAATTCGCAGGCTTCAAAATTGGATTCCAGCGCTTCATCAATTGATTTAAATCCGTAGGGCTTAGCCAGCTCGACGCCGGATACGGTCTGCGTATACACATTTCCTTTTCCGAATATTTCAACGGCGTCGATTGTTCGCTTGATCCATTCGCGATATCCGGGCCATTTTGATTTGCCCGGGCATAACCAATTAAACAGCTCCTCGCCCCACACCTCGATATTCGGGGCATATGACGTCAGTCCGGTTTCATCATAAAGCCGTTTTACCTGTTTTTTTGAATAAGCCGGCGCGATAACCTGGCTGGGGAAGCGCCCTTTGAAGTTACGGCCTACAGCCTTGAGTATCCGGATGTAGCGGTTAACGTCGTCATCGAACACTTCTTCGCCGCTGTACTGCGTACCGCCTGTAAGCGTAATCGTCGAGAGAAGGCCGGGTTCCTTTAACGCCTCCCTGACCATCTCATATATGTCGTCAATGTTTGCCTCTTTGCGCTTGCCCACCTTGCCCTCTTTTAATTCCGCCTCGGCGAATGCCTGCCTTGAATCCTTCGCATCGGTAAAATACGCGCAATACCTGCACTGGCTTTTGCTGTTCCAAAAATCGCAATGCGTGTATGTGTGTATAACCATCCTCTGCGCCCGCACAAGGGCGATTGCCTCCATAGGCACGCCCCTGCTGGTTTTCTTCCCGAAATATTTTGGCCTGGGCACAAAATCAACCGTATCGACGAATTCTTCGCTGTCCCGGATCACGAAGTTCTCCCCGTCCCAGTCGATGATATACGGGTCGTCGTAGTCCCTTTCAAGACTGGGCGATAAAGTCGTCGCGTCGCGCAGCAGAAACTGCCCCGGCAGTTCTCTGTCAATTTCAACCTCAGGCTTCACAAAAGTGGGAAGCAGGGTCCCAAAGCTATATTTTTTGTTCTGAACCGCATCAAGGGTCCGCTGAGTAAGCCGGACGCCATAGAGCTCAAGGCTGAGCTTCAATATTGCAAAAGGTGAAAAATCCGGATATTTTGCAATTGAATTCTCAAGCTCCGCCTTTTTTGTTGCAACAGTCATATACGTTTCCTTTCTGCGGTTCGGCTAAAAACCGCCTATGCCGCGCTTAAACTTATTAAACCCGAATACTGGCCCGATCCAGATGAATATCCAGGAAAGGATGAAGCAGCTGCTGCTCACGCCGCACGACCTCGGGCGATACGTTGACTACCTCTCTCGGGATCAACTCCCACGCATCGGTGATGTCCGCGTCCGGCCCATATTCTTTCCTTGCCCGTGTCAGCATTTCAACAAACTGGCCGCCTATTATAAAGCAGCGGTTGACGCTTGCCCTGACCTCGTAGGCGACCGGGCCGTTTGATATATATACGCTCACCCGCTTATCAAACCAAATGCTCCGCACCAGATTTTTGTTGCTCAGCGTTTTTTCCAGCTCTTCACTGAGAATCAGCGTTTTTCCGTCCAATGTGGTCAGAGATTTATTTATCGCCAAACGCGGCGACCCGTCCGCATTCAGCGTTCCGAGGACCTTCACGCTGTCCGGCTTATCAAGAAGCTCGATCAACTCCTGCGGGAGCTCCGCCTTATCAAGATTTTTAGCCTTTCCCATTTATTAAGCATCCTTTCCTTGTTTTACGTTTGCGAGCGCGGTTTTCAGAAAGCTATCATCCGCCCATTTTTCGATGCTGAAATCCTTTTCAATATATCCGTGATCATAGAGGAACCTTTTTTGCGCCTCGAGCGCAAGCAGGCCCTCTTTTGAGAATTCGGGTGCCAAATGTTTATGGAAGCCGCGGGGAAACGCGGCCTGGACCTCGCCGGTTGTGCCGTGCAGCTGCTTTGAAAAGAGCTCGAGTACTCCGGGTAGATTCGTCTTCGCCCATTCTGCTGCCAGAAACAGCTGCTCTATAAAGGTGACGACAATTTCGGGCGCGTCTTCCGCCAACCGTCTGCTGACCGTCAGCGTATGGGGGTAAGAACCGCTGATCGGTGCTATCAAATCGTTTTGGACGCCGAGTTCATAGAGCACTTTATACTTGCCCGAGGCGAGCAGCTTCTGAGCGCGTACTCCGCTGCCGACTATTGCATCCGCCTTTCCCGCATCGAGCGCCTCGACTTCTATCTTTCCGAAGTTGCTGCTCTTGTCGGCGGCGTAGGCGATATAAGCTTCGCTGGCCGGGAATTCCACGAATTCAACCTCAGCGGGCGTAAGTCCGCGCGCCGCCAGCGCGATATTGAATATGTGCTCGGCGTCGGATTTGTGAAAGTCGACCGCCGGATACTCCGCCCGGGTAGGCAGAGCCAAACGCTTCCCACGCAGCTCGTCGACCGAATCGACGGGGGAGTCGGTGCGCGCAAGCACATAGGAGCGCTGCACATGAGTGTGCGGGATCAACGCGATAAGCACGACCTCTGCGCCTCCGGATTTTGCCCAGATCGGAGGGACGTTCCCGCCCTCTCGAAAGAGGGCGGGATCGTTGTGATCAAAATGTGCGAGCCACTTGTCTTTCGGCAAGCTTTGAAGCAGGACGGGAGTCACATCGAGCTCGCCGAAGGCTTTATGAAGGAACCCATCCCTGTTGGCCGAAATAAAACTTGCGTTGCCTACGGCGCAGATCGTGTAATGAAATTCTTTAACTGACATAATATTTCTCCTTTTCCGACTTTTCCTGATCCGGCGTTACCTGTGTGAAGTGTCCCCATCGTCAAGCAGGAACAGATCCTCTCCGAACCACTTTATGGACAGCTCGCTCAAAAACCCTTCTTCCCTGAGCTTTACAAGCTCCTTATCATACGCATCTCTCAGATCTTCCTCGCCCTGCGCGAATATATCATAGGATTTGATGAGGCCGAAGCTGTTAATCGTCAGCTGTTCCGCAACGTCGTTTCGCCCCATATTCTTGACCAGATTGTTGTAGTCATGCCTGTTCTTGATCGTGGCGTCGTAGCGGCCGTCCAGAACAAACTGGATATCCTGGGCGGTCGATGTGCTCTCGGTAAATTCGACCTTTAACTGCTTATCAGGGTTTTCCTTGTTATACTCGGTGACAATGCCGGCGATACCGGTGTTCGCCCCGACAGGCGTAAAGCTGTAACCGCTGCTCGCGGCTTCCGCAAGGGTCTTTATCGTGGCCTTCTCATTTTTCGTGATAAAGCCGAGCAGTCCGCCGCCGCTGTTATGCTCCGGGAAGAGGAATTGCTTTTCCCGGTCTGCGGTCCAGTAAAAGCCGCCGATCGCCATGTTATAGCGCCCTGTTTCAAGGCCTATCAGCACGTCCTCCGAGCTGGCCAGAGTATATGTAAACTCGTATTGCGGCAGGGCCTCATCGATGCGCTGATTGATTGCGTACGCATAGCCGTCCGGCTTGCCGTCTTTTTCAAACGCGAGAGGCCAATAATTGTTATTGAGCACAACGTTGATTTTCCTCACCTCGGTCTTATCCGCTGTGGACGCGGGGGCGGAAGCGGGCGGGGCGTTTGCCGGAGCTGAGCTATCTGCGCAGCCGGCAAGCAAAACAGCAAGG
This sequence comes from Anaerovoracaceae bacterium, assembly GCA_035561275.1. Classification (GTDB taxonomy): domain Bacteria; phylum Bacillota; class Clostridia; order Peptostreptococcales; family Anaerovoracaceae; genus Anoxybacterium. The sequence continues at coordinate 5,670 of DATMXY010000093.1, forward strand.
GATATGAC
>DATMXY010000094.1:0-6418 GCA_035561275.1 Anaerovoracaceae bacterium
GATTACGGCAGGGCGTTGGCCAGAGCCGTCTCCAATTCACAGAGCGGGTTTGCGGTCACAGTCATAAATCTTGAACCCCGGGGTAAATCGAAACCCGGTGAAAAGACTGCCTTTCAGGATTACGATTTGATCCTGCTGGGCGGATATTCCGAGGAAACTGCCCGGACGGTCGGCAGAAGGGTCCCGGGCGGCGGTAGGGTCGTCCTGCTGACGGATACAATGACCGAGAGCCTTGTCAAGCAATCGGAACTGGAAGGGGATCACTTATGGTATCTGTATAAATATGGGAGCGTCAACGATATCATTTCAGGCCTGAGTTATCTCATGGGTATCGTCACCGGCAGGAAGAGCCTGCTGCGGAAAAGCACCGCTGCCGTGTGGATCGGTTTTTACAGCGTTGGAGGAGGGGCGGGGAAAACCGCCGTCGCCGTGGGCATGGCAAGAGAGCTTTCCCGGTATCATGATAAAAGAGTTTTGTACCTGAGCTTCGAGGAAATCCCCGCTGCAGAATTAATATTTAAAAACAATCCGGATGGACGGGATATCGGCGATTATCTTTATTATTTGCTGATGAAGGGTAATGAAAGTTTATGCAGCCGCCCGGAAGGCTTTACGGCCTCCGACGATTACGGAGTCGAGACATTTTATTCCTGCCGGGGACGCAATGACCTGAATCATCTCACGCAGGAAGAGCTGACAAGCTTCCTCCGGGTAATTTCCGACAGCGGCAGGTATGATTATATCACGCTGGAACTCAAGAGCGACCTGGAGGAAAAGACGGTGCTTTTGATGGAACAATGCGGAAAGATCATCCTGATTCAAAACGACGATCCGGTGTCCGAATTCAAAAACCGGAAATTTATCGCATATATGGACAAGCTGAACGCTTTCCGGAATAAGGACAAATTCCTGCTTGCCGTGAACAGGGCAGACTGTTCCGGGGCGGGAATGGACGAGGGCGCGGGTCTTTATGATAAACAGATGAAGCGCATCCATATTGAAAAAGACGACAGCAGCTTCCGGTTTACATTGAACCATCTGGAGATCGATATCAGCCATGTGTTCGGTTCCGGAATCAAGAAAATCGCTGATGAAATCATATCATCGGAAACAGGAAAGGAGAATATGGGATGTACGGGGAACTATGCACCGTAAAGGAAATTACAGAAGGCGTCAGAGCCGTCATCAACAGCAGGCCCGAACAGCTCAGCGACGCGGAGGTGCTGGCTTTGATCGAGGATTATGTGCTCAGGGACCGCCGTACGGACGGCTGCTCATTCAGAACCAAGGGAGAACTGATCAGCGGGATCTTCAACACCACGCGGAAAGATCTGGATATCCTGCAGCCCTATGCCGACGACCCGGAGGTCAGCGAAATCATGGTAAACGGCATTGATAAAATCTTCATAGAAAGAAAAGGCAAAATAGAAAAGCTTGATATCAACTTTGAAACCAGGGAAGATCTGGAAGAAGTGATACGCAGGATCGCTGCGAAGGTGCACCGGGAGATCAATGAATTGAACCCGATCGTCGACGCCAGGCTGGAGGACGGATCCAGAGTGAACGCGGTCTATAAGAACGTGGCGCTGAACGGCCCCATCCTGACCATACGCAAATTTCCCGGAAGCCGGATCACCATGGAAGATTTCCTGCGGATGGGGACCATAACCGCCGAAGCTGCGGAATTTCTGGAAACGCTGGTCAGATCGGGCTATAACATCTTTATTTCCGGAGGGACAAGTTCAGGGAAGACGACGTTTTTAAATGTGCTGTCCGAATACATTCCCAGGGATGAGAGAGTCGTCGTCATAGAAGACGCCGCGGAACTGCAGATCACGGGGATAGAAAATATCGTGAGGCTGGAATGCAGAAACGCCAATGTCCAGGGGAAGGGTGAGGTAAATGTGAGACAACTGATCAAGGCATCTCTCCGAATGAGGCCCAACCGAATCATCGTGGGAGAGGTTCGCGGCGGAGAAGTGCTGGATATGGTCCAGGCTATGAATACGGGCCATGACGGATCGCTTTCAACAGGGCACGGCAATTCGCCGGAGGGGATGCTGTCCCGGCTTGAGGCCATGTTTCTCCAGGCGGCTGATTTCCCCATTGACGCCATACGCAGCCAGATCGCCGAAGCCATCGATATCATCGTTCATCTGGGAAGGCTTCCCGATAAAAGCCGAAAGGTGCTGGAAATCTCGGAAATTGAAGGATATCATGACGATAAGATATGGATTAACCCGATTTTTAAATATTCAATGAACAGATCCGGCGCCGCCGATGGGGCTGCGCGTTCCGGATTCCTGGTTCCGACCGGAAACGCGCTGAAAAATACTATGAAGCTGGAGATGAACGGAGCTTATCTATGAACAAAATGGGATTGCAAGGCGGCCAGCCGGTTCCTGGATCATATTTGGTTTATGAAATGAACCGTGGCGAGAAAGTCAGATTTTTGCTGCTTTGCGGCTTGGGGCTCATGGCAGCGGGGTTTCTTTTTTACCACAGCATTTTATTGTCCCTGCTCGTTTCCCTGCTTGCATATCCCGGACTCGGCCTTTACCGCTCCTGGCTGGCGGAAAAAAGAATACGGGAGATGAAGGAACAGTTCCGGGATGTGCTGTATTCCATATCGGCTTCCGTTTCCACCGGAAGGCAGATGCCGGAAGCGCTGCAGGAAGCAGGACAGAATATGAGGCTGATCTGCGGGGAGGATTCCCTGATGGTGAAAGAACTGGATTACATGGTGAAACTGATGAAAGAATACCGGGAATCAGAGGAGGAAATCTTGAAAGACTTCGCCCTCAGGACCGGCATTGAAGACATAACGGATTTTGTTGATATCTATCTGACCTGCAGGGTGACGGGAGGCGATCTGATCAGGGTGCTTGGGAAAGCGTCGGAGATCATCATGGATAAGATCGCGATAGAAAAAGAGATCCGTGCCATTACGGTGCAAAAGCAGTTTGAAGCAAAAATACTGACCGCGATCCCGTTTATCATCATTCTTTTCCTGCAGATCGTTTCACCCGATTACCTGTCGGCAATGTACGAAGGGATCATGGGGCGGATCCTCATGACGGCGGCGTTGGGCGGGATCGGGTTTTCATACCTTTGGAGCATGAAGCTCACTAAAATTGAAGTATAACAGGAGAACAGCATGAAGCAATTTTCTTTTTTAGACTTTTTTTATAAAACCGCGGAAAAAGCGGCGCTTGTTTTACCGGACTGGATCACCGGGAAAAGCGAGGTAATGGATCAAAAATATCATATTAAATACGGCGCCAGGGATTACAGCGGACTGATCCGACAGAACAAAACGCGGACCATGGTTTTTTATCTTGCCACTGCCGCCGCTTTTCTCATCGTATCGGCCGGTACCTGGCTGGCAAATCTGAATGAACAGAAAGAAATAACCGAAATAAAGCGGCCGGCCTTTGGCGATCCCGCAGAATCGATACCCGTTGAAGCGCGTATGAAATATAAGGAATACGAACTGGCCAGGGACGTGACCCTCAAAGTTAAGCCGAAGAAACTTACCGAACCGGAGAAGCAGGCTCTGCTCCTGGATTATAAAACAAGGCTGGAAGGATTGATATTAGGTGAAAACAGAGACCCGGAACACATTAGTAAGCCGTTGAACCTTGTGGAACGGGACATGGCGACAGGCATAACGGTAAGCTGGTCCAGCGACCATCCGAAACTCATCAGTGAAACCGGAGAGATCGATCTGATCGGCGCAAAGAATGGGCAGACGGTGGAACTGCTGGCGGATTTATCTTTGGATGAGGCTTCGGATAGCCGGGTGATCCGTCTGAAGCTCGATACTGAGGCAGCGGAAGAAGATTACGTGAGAAGTATGGCCGGGAGACTGGAGGAAAGCGTAACCCGGCTCGTGAAGGCCGAAGATTTCGCAGACGTCAGCCTGCCGGGCGAATTGGGGGAAGGGGTCGAAGTCAGATGGTCCACGGATAAAGATAACAACGGAGTATTCATCACGGCCGCTTTCCTGATAGTGGTCGTGATCGCATACCTGAAACGGTATGATCAAATCAACAAAGAAATCAAGGAAACGGAGGAATCCATCATAAAGGACCTTCCGGAATTTATCAATAAGCTGGTGCTGCTGCTCAACGCCGGCCTGGTGGTAAGCACGGCCTTTTCAAAGATCGCCGGGGACTACGAAGCGTATTACCATGGGGGAAAGACCGGAAAACTGCGCAAGAAGAGATATCTTTACGAGGAGCTGTTGGAAATGGAAAAAAGGGTAGACCGTTCCAACGCATCCCTGATCAAGGAACTGAAAGAATTTTCCCGCAGATGCGGGGTGAGGGAAATGGTACGGCTGACGGCGGTGATCTCCGACAACTGGAACAAAGGAAGCGCTCTGGCTGAAAAGCTGGAAGGGGAGGGAGAATTGCTGTGGATCGGCAGAAAGAAGCGGGCGGAAGAGAAAGGCAGGCTTGCGGAGACCAAGCTGACGTTTCCTCTGATGATCCTGCTGATGGTATTGATCATGGTCACGATAGCGCCCGCGATGCTGGAAATGTAGTGGACGTACAGTTAAAGACCGGAATGGGAAAAAATGCAGAGGAAAAAGGAGAGGTACATATGAAAATGATTACGAACAATAAAAAGGGTATGGAGATGGTTCAAGTTGCTATCTTAGTTGCGATCGCCATCGGATTGGGGCTGCTATTCAAGGAACAGATCGGAGATTTTATCTCAAATACGTTTGAGACCCTCAACGACAGCAGCTTTGACAGCATATGAACCGCGAAGTCGGGGTAAGGACCTCGTCCGGGGCAACAGGCCGGAAACAGCGGTTCCCGTTTAATAACAGGGGCGCGGCAATGGTAGAAGCCGCCATGATCTTTCCGTTGGTCATCGCAGGGATTATGGCGGTCATATATATCGTCATCAGTCTGTATCTGTCACTATCCCTTCAGACGTCGCTTCACCTGGCGCTGCGCAGGGAATGCGGCGAGCTTTCCGGCACCGTTTACCGGCTTGAAACTGAGCAGGATAATCAGCACATGGACCGGCAGGTTTTTCAGCCGGAACGGGGATGGGACGGAATCAGGCCTGTGGTCAGAATGGAAGAAGAGAGAGAGTACCGGATAAAAACACTGTTCAAGGACAGTATCATCCGGAAAGAACAAGGGAGGTCCTACGTGATTGACGAGGCTGAACTGGAACGGATATTCTCTTCTCTCAGGGAGGGATCGTGATTGCGTCATATTTTACATTCCAAAAGGGGAACCACATCCGTATTTCTTACAATGATCCTGGCAAGCATCCTGTTGCTTGTCGGGCTGTTCATCCATGCAGCCTCCCAGGCGGCCGGGAAAAGCTGCGCCGACGCGGTTTTCGATCTGGCCGGGCGTTCCGTCCTGTCGGAATATGACCTGCAGCTGCAGAAAAGATACGGTATCTTTGCCGTCCGCACCGATGAAAAACAGGCGGAGGAAAAGATAAAATTCTATGCGGATTACAGTTTTCATGACAACGCATTGAAGGAAGCCCTGCGCTTCCGGGGTCATACGGACGCGCTGAAGCTGAAGCTGCAATCGGTGGACGTCAGCTTGAAAGGATATTCCATAACAGACGTGAGCCTGTTTGAAGGGCAGGTTCTGGAACATATGAAATATGATATTTTAAAGGATGTTTTCCCTGTGGACACGGCTTATCCTCCTATATCGGAACCATCAGCCGCGGACCCTGATGCGGAATATCCCGCTTCAGGGCGGGAGATCGTTTTGAGAAACGGGCAGATCATCAGCGGCCTGCCTTCCAACGGATACGGCAGCAATTTGTGGGGAGACCTGAAAAGGATCGTTGAAGGCGGGGTACCGAACCTTGGGGAAATCGAAAGGAGCAGCAGGAATACGTTCCTGGCCGATGAATATATCATCAGACATTTTTTGAATCACCGGCGCGGAAAAGAAGTCAGAGATACTTTCTTCCGCAACGAGGTTGAATATGTGCTGAAAGGCAATTTCAGCGACAGCCGGAATTACAGCGCGGTCAGAACGGATTTGTTCATCATGCGCAATGTTTTGAATCTGGCGCACATATTCGGCGATCCGGAAAAACGGAAGGATGTGGAAACGATAGCCGCTGCACTGACTCTGGTAAGAGGAAAGGAAATCGGAGCGGCCGTGGTTGCGGAAGCGTGGGCGGCGGCCGAAACGGAAAACGACCTGCGGCTTTTGGAAGCCGGGAAAGAAGTCGCTTTTGTCAAGGGAGGCGACAACTGGGCGGTGCCTTTGTCCGATTCCCTTGAATATCTATGGAACGATGGTTATATCAGCCCGAAAAGAACTAGCGGATATGATTACGAAGATTACCTGAGAGTCCTGCTATTTTTGGAAAACAGGGAACAGAAGCTGCTTCGGTGCATGGACCTGATCCAACTGAA
>DATMXY010000095.1:0-9468 GCA_035561275.1 Anaerovoracaceae bacterium
GAAAATTATGTATTTATCGTAAAAGAGGGAAAGGTCAGGGTTTACCTGGCTTCCGACGATAAAGAATTTACCCTGTCCATTCTGGAACCGGGAGACGCTTATTCTACGCATACCCGCGCCTATACCCAGGCTTTGGAGGACTGCGTGCTGCTGCTCTGCAAGACGGAGGATTTCGCGCGGATCATGAGAGAACACCCCGTTTTCACGAGCAATGTGATCAAAGTTCTCGGGGATCTTCTGAAAAACTCCATTACGATCATTACCAACCTGGCGTTTCAGAAAACGGACCAGAGAGTAAAAGAATACCTGATCTCCATGGCAGAGGAAAAAGGCGACGTCTGTGAAAGAGGGATCATGCTGGAGATCGGACAGGACATCGGGCAGATTGCGATGATCGTCGGAGCTTCCCGGCAGACCGTTTCCTCCATCCTCAACGAAATGCACCGGCTGGGTATCCTGGAGCGGGTCAATCGGAAAACCATCTTGATCACCGATATGGAAAAATTGAATAAATTATAACGAAGTGGAGATGCTCACCACCTCTGAAACGTAAAAATGAACTGCTCATCCGATCAGATGGGGGTTCTTTTTTTGTGGAAAAATTTTGTAAAAAAATTTTCCGAAAATTTCGTTAATGTCCGGTATCCGACAGATTTATTTTACAGGTTTGATAAAATTGAGCTGAATAGACGGCGCCCGAATGCGGGAGGATTCAGGGGCGCCACCGTGTTTTACTTCGATTTAATCCAAAAAGAAGGAGGAAATTTCATGCCAGACCAGAAAGAGAATTATTTTATCTACGCGGATCCGGAAAAATGTCTGGGGTGCAAAAGCTGTGAAATCGCATGCGGGCTTTTGCATTCCAAAACCGATCTGATCTCCGCCGTTCTGGAAGGGTATCGGATCAGGCCCAGAAATCGGGTGGTTCAGGCAGGCGGGATCAAGACGCCCATGCAGTGCCGGCAGTGCGAGGACGCGCCCTGCGCTCAGGTCTGTCCTTCCGGCGCTATCAGCCAGAAGGACGGAATGGTTTTTCTGAACCGAAGCGTATGCATCGGCTGCAAAAGCTGCTCCATGGTATGTCCCTTCGGGGCCATCCGCATCAGAACGGAGGCGAAAGACAGCGGCGACGGGAGAATAAAAAGGGCAAAGGCTTTGAAATGTGATCTCTGTATCGAAAAGACCGGCGAAATCGATCCGGAAGCGTGCGCCTGCATCCGCGCATGTCCCACCCGGGCGATTTCACTGGTGGATTATGAAGAACTCATAAAAAGATCCGTGGAAGCAAGAGCGAAGGAAATCGCGGCGGTTGTTTCCAATCGAAATCAGAAGGAAAGATAAGGGGGATCGAAATCGATGAACAAAGAATTGTCTGCCGACAGAGCAGCTGCGCATATGCTGCCTCTGGCGAAAAAAGCGAAGGTGGAAACCGTCTGGGACAGATTTGAAAAGCAGCAGCCGCAGTGCGGTTTTGGTACCCTTGGCGTCTGCTGCAGGATATGCTGGCAGGGACCCTGCCGGATCGATCCCTTCGGAGAAGGGCCGAGCAAGGGGATCTGCGGCGCAGACGCGGATACCATCGTTGCGCGTAACCTGATCCGGGGCATTGCCGGAGGAACCGCCGCACATTCGGACCACGGGAAGCACATCGCCCTGACCCTGCGAGAGATCAGCCGGGGACATGCGCAGGGATATTCCATCAAGGATGAAGGAAAGCTGCGCAGGATCGCGGAAAAACTGGGGATTGCCACGGAAGGAAAAGAGATTCCCCAAATAGCGGGAGAGGTGGCGGATATCACGCTGGAGGATTTTTGCCGCAGCGACGAATCGATCCACTGCAGCTGGTTTGACAAAACGCTGCCGCAGGCGCGGGTGGACCGGCTGGAAAAGCTGGGAGTGATACCCGGAAACATCAACGCGTCCATCGCGGAGGTGATGGCGCGAACTCATATCGGCACAGACGCCGATCCCGTTAATTTGCTGCTGGGCGGCATCAAATGCGCGCTTGGAGATTATGTGGGAATGGCCCTTGGCACAGAGCTGTCCGACGCCATCTTCGGCACGCCAGCGCCGGTAAAGAGCCGGGCGAATCTGGGTGTCATCAAAGAATCTGCGGTAAATATCGCGGTGCACGGACACAATCCGCTTCTCAGTGAGCTGGTGTGCGACGCGGCGGCGGAGCTGGACGGGGAAGCGAAAAAGGCAGGAGCGAAGGACGGAATCAACGTGGTGGGCGTTTGCTGTACGGGAAATGAGGTCCTGATGCGCCGCGGTATTCCCCTGGCGACGAATTTCCTTTCCCAGGAGCTGGTTATGGTCACCGGCGCTTTGGACGCCATGGTGGTGGATGTACAATGTATCATGCCGTCGTTAAGCACCGTCAAGGACTGCTTTCACACGGAGCTGATCACCACCATGCCAACTGCTAAAATTCCCGGCGCCACCCATGTGGAATTCAGTACGGAAACGGCTGTGGAAAGCGCCAAAAAGATCGTCAGGCTGGCAATCGAAGCCTACAAGAAGAGGAATCCGGCAAAAATAAATTTGGTCGACATTACGGAAACCGCTTATGCGGGGTTCAGCGCCGAAGCCATCGTGGGAGCGTTGAGCGCCCTGGACGGGGAAGATCCGCTGAAGCCGCTGCTGGATAACATCGTGAACGGAAATATCCGCGGCGTAGCCCTGTTCGCGGGGTGCAACAACCCCAACGTGGTTCAGGATTCCGCCTTTATCACCATCGCCGAAGAACTGGCGAAAAACAACGTGCTGCTGCTGGCCACGGGCTGCGGAGCCGGAGCGTTCGCGAAAGCGGGACTTCTGACGCCTGAGGCCACGGAGACCTATGCGGGCGCCACGCTGAAGGCAGTGCTCACCGCCGTCGGGCAGGCAGCCGGACTTTCCGGACCGCTTCCACTTATTTTACATATGGGTTCCTGCGTGGACAACACCAGGGCTGTCGCCGTTGCCACCGCTCTTGCCAACAAGATCGGCGTCGACCTTGATCAGCTTCCGGTGGTGGCGTCCGCACCCGAATGCATGTCGGAAAAGGCCATGGCGATCGGCACATGGGCCGTCACGCTGGGCCTGCCTACTCATTTGGGCGTCATTCCTCAGGTATTGGGCTCGCCTGTTGTCACCAAAGTCCTCACCGACAGCGTAAAGGATCTGACGGGAGGCTATTTCATCGTTGAAACCGACCCGCAGGCGGCGGCGCGGAAGCTTCTGGACGCAATCGAGCAGAGGCGCGCCGGACTGGGTATTTAGAGTACAAAAGGCTGATGTTTAATAAGAGGAGGGCAGATATGAAAATCGCGGTGACAGGGAAGGGCGGCGTCGGAAAGACCACCATCGCAGGGACGCTGGCGCGCATCTTTTCCTCGGAAGGGCATACTGTTCTGGCCATTGACGCGGATCCGGACGCAAATCTGGCTTCGGCCATTGGCATGCCGGAAGAGAAGTATCAATCCATTACGCCCTTTTCCAGGATGAGGGGCTTGGCGGAAGAAAGGACCGAATCCACCGGAACCTACGGCGGGTTGTTTATTCTGAATCCCAAAGTGGATGATCTGCCGGATCGATTCTGTGTCGAGCATGAGGGAGTGAAACTCCTGATCATGGGGACCGTGGAAAAAGGGGGAGGCGGCTGCGTATGTCCCCAGCATACCCTTCTCAAGCGCCTGATGCGGCACCTGCTGGTCGAACGGGACGAGGTGGTCATCATGGATATGGAAGCCGGCGTAGAGCATCTCGGCAGAGGCACGGCGGAAGCGGTGGACGCCCTGCTGATCGTGGCGGAGCCGGGATCCCGGAGCATCCAGACCGCGCTGCGGATCAGGGAGCTGGCGGAAGACATCGGGATAAAACGATTATTCGCGGTGGGAAGCAAGGTACGGTCGGAAGAGGATATCGCCTTTCTCCGGGACCGGCTTTCCGGGATCCCATACCTTGGTTCTTTGCCTTTCAGCCAGGAAATCGTAGAGGCCGATCTAAAAAAGATTTCCCTGTTCGATTCGGGAGGGTCCTCCGTAGCTGCACTGAAACTCATAAAGGACCGATTGGTTAAGGAAATCGGAAAGGCCGGATTGACCGGGGAGATTGGAGTATGAATAATGGAGAGTGGAGTTGAACGAACAAGTTGATTTGAATCATGGAAGGTAAATAGGTGACCAACTTGAAAGAGTCAGATAAGAATGCAAGCCTGGACGATATTCTGGAACGGTATCCCAGGGAACGTAGATTTACGCTGGCCATCCTGCAGGACATTCAGGAGCGGTATCATTATCTGTCCGAAGAATCCCTGCACGGATCGGCGGAATACCTGGATATCCCCGTCAGCAAGCTTTACAGCATGGCGACCTTTTATAAAGCCTTCAGCCTGAAGGCCAAGGGGGAGAATATCATAAAAGTCTGTGACGGAACGGCGTGCCACATCAGAACGTCGTCGGTGCTGATGGATGAAATAGAGAGGCTTCTTGGCATCAAACCGGGAGATACCTCCCCAGACGGGACCTTTTCTCTTGAGACGGTAAATTGTCTGGGTTCCTGCGCCTTAGCGCCCGTCATGGTGGTCAACGGCGATTACTACGGAAGCGTTACCCAGGCTATGGTCGGAAAAATCCTGGAGCGGTACGGAAGGGACAGTCATAAACGGTATGGAGGGCAGCCATGAACGGTAATTACGCAGGAAACATTGAAAGAATCCTGGTCTGCTGCGGCCCTTGCTGCCTGGCCAACAACAGCATGGAGATCGTCGGCGGTTTAGAAAAGAAGATAACGGAACGGAACCTTCCCATCGACGTCACTCCGGTGGTGAAGGCCACCGGCTGCAGCGGCCTGTGTGAAAAAGGGCCCATCGTCAAATTTATACCGGATCAGCTTTGCTATTATAAAGTCAAGCCTTCGGACGTAGATGAAATCTTCGAAAAAACCATCCTGGAAAACCAGGCGGTGGAGCGGCTCATGCACCTGGACCCGGCGACCGGAGAACGTGTCAGGACCCAGGCGGAAAACAGCTTTTACAAAAAGCAGATGAAGATCGCCCTGCGGAATACGGGGGAGATCGATCCCCTGCGGGTGGAGGATTTCATAGAGCGGGGCGGCTACCGGTCGCTGAGAAAAGCTTTATTTGAGATGACTCCCGATGAAGTCATTTCCGAGGTGGAGCGGTCCGGTCTGCGGGGCAGAGGCGGAGCCGGCTTCCCGACGGGAAAAAAGTGGAGGCAGTGTCGGCAGGCGGAGAATTTCCCTAAATATGTGATCTGCAACGGGGATGAAGGGGACCCCGGGGCCTTTATGGACAGAAGCATCCTGGAGGGAGATCCCCACAGCGTCATCGAGGGAATGATTATTGGAGCTTATGCCATGGAGGCAAGTCAGGGCTTCCTGTACATAAGAAATGAATACGCGCTGGCGGTGAACACCATGCTGACGGCCATCAGACAGGCAAGGGAGCTGGGATTTCTGGGCGGCGACATCATGGGAAGCGGATTTGGCTTTGACCTTCAGGTTGTGAAGGGCGGAGGCGCTTTCGTCTGCGGAGAATCCACGGCGCTGATCGCTTCCATCGAGGGAAATGTGGGAGAACCCAGAGCCAAATATATCCGTTCCGTGGAGAGGGGGCTGTGGGGACAGCCAACCCTGCTCAATAACGTGGAAACCTGGGCGAACATTCCGGAGATCATCGGCAGGGGCGGAGACTGGTTTTCCACAATCGGAACGGAAAAAAGCAAGGGTACCAAGGTCTTTTCCCTGGTGGGAAAGGTGAAAAATACCGGCCTTGTTGAGGTGCCCATGGGAATTACCCTGAAGGAACTGATCTATGAGATCGGCGGCGGGATCGCCGGCGACAGAATATTTAAGGCTGTACAGACCGGCGGACCTTCCGGCGGATGCATTCCCGAAAGTCTTCTCGATCTGAAGGTGGACTTCGATTCGCTGGAGTCTGCGGACTCCATGATGGGTTCGGGCGGAATGATCGTCATGGATGAAAGGACCTGCATCGTGGATACCGTACGGTACTACTTAAACTTTCTATCGGAGGAATCCTGCGGGAAATGTGTGCCCTGCAGGGAAGGGATCCGGAGAATGCTGGAAATCATCGACGGCATCGTCGACGGCAGAGGGAATGAGGAGGATCTGGCCCTGCTTCTGTGGCTCGGCGGCATGATCAGGGAAGCGGCCCTGTGCGGCCTCGGAAAAAGCGCCCCCAATCCGGTCCTTTCCACCGTAAAATATTTCAGGGACGAATATATGGCGCATATCGCGGACAAACGATGTCCGGCGGGAATCTGCAAGGCTCTGACCACCTTTTATATCAGTCCGGATGAATGTACCGGCTGCGGCCTGTGCAGAAAGACTTGCGGTGTGGACGCGATCGGCGGAAATTTGAAGGAGACTCATACCATTGATCCGGAACGCTGTACCCGGTGCGGCAACTGTATTGAGGTTTGCAGGTTCCATGCCGTAAAGGTCCTGTAGGAGGTGCGGAAATGAAAATCAAAATAAACGGGCTGGAGTGCGGCGCCGAGCAGGGGGAATTTCTGCTTGCGATCGCGGAAAGAAACAATATCCCGATCCCCACCCTCTGCCACGACGAGGCCCTCGCCGGCCAGGCCTGCTGCAGGATCTGCATCGTGGAACTGTTGGAAGGCGAAAAGAGAAGGGTGGTTACGGCCTGCGTCTTTCCCGTCGTCAAAGAGATTGAAGTCGTCACCGATTCGGAGCGGCTGCGAAGTATGCGCAGGGCGATCCTGACCCTGCTGCTGGCCCGGGCGCCGGGAAGCGAGCGGATACGGAAGCTGGCGGAGGAGTACGGAGCGGGTCTGTATGAAGGATTCCGGACGGATGAAACGGAAAAGTGCATCTTATGCGGACTGTGCGTCGCGGCCTGTGATAAAATGGGGACCGGCGCCATTTCCACCGTTGACAGGGGAATCTTCAAAAAAGTGGCGACTCCCTTCGAGAAACCGGCTTCCGCCTGTATCGGCTGCGCCGCCTGCGCAAACGCCTGTCCCACCGGCGCCGTCGAGGTCTCCGAAACGGACGGCAGGCGGACCATATGGAACAAAGAATTTGAACTGGTCCGCTGCGCCGCGTGCGGCGCGATTTGCGGGACCCGCGAACAGTTGGAATACGCGGACAGAAAGCTGGACATCAGGCTTGGAGAATACGGTTCCGAAGCGCTGTGTGAAGCGTGCAGGGCCGTAAAGGCCGCGGAGCGCTTAAGAGGCGGTCTCGTCGCTTACCGATAACAAAAAACTGCCGGCAAATTTTTTAGCTTGCCGGCAGTTTTTTTCATGTTAAATCGGCCAGCCTTTACTGATATGTATTTTCCTGAAAATCATAGCGGTAGCTGGTTGCATTCGGATTTCTGCCGGGCTGATAATATTTAGCGGGGAAAAATGTATATACGTTATTGATCCCTGAGCGCTTGATTCTCACCATCCATTGTATCGTATCCCCTGATTTATACGCTACGTTTTTATATTTCTTCCCGGAAAAGGAATACGTATATGTATAATTGCTTCCCCGTGTCATTGCAACTCCGCCTTCCCAGGTACTTCCGCCTTTTAATCTATGGAATATTACCACCTCTGCCGGAGCCTGTGGATTGTAAGGAGATGAGCCCGTTTTGTAATAAGCTGTTATTTGCGCTGTTTTTCCGCCGTTCCATTGCACATTAGAGTAAGTGTCCAAATCTTTTCCCGCATTCCAGTTTCCATTTGGCAGCCATCGATATAAAATTTCTGTTCGATAAGAAAGTCCGCTTGTACTGTGTGCTCCAAAATGTAAATGTGCGGAATTTGTGCCAACGCTTCCTGATTGTCCGATTGGAGCGCCTTTATAGTAATACGCCCGAGCGGACATTGACCTGACATGTACATAGTGACAAGCCAGATCGCTTGCCAGTGAAGGATCGATTGTTAAGACTGTCGTATTAAATCCATCCTTAACCATTGGTCCAAGGGTTCCGCTTTCGACGGCATACAGGGTTGTTCCGGCCGCCGCGGAAAGATCGACTCCAATATGAGGACTCGTTCCGCTGGCTCTGGGCGTATTCCACTTACTGGTTACTACCGGGTAATTTGATAAAGGAGATCTCCAGTCTGTGTAGGTGCCGGGAAAATTCTTTTGAAACGCCTGCTCATATGCGGTATACGCAAAACTTGGAGCGGCGCTCATCGCGATGAAAACCAAAATCAGCAACCGGCACAAATATCTTGGATAATTTTTGTTTGGCATATTATTCGCCTCCGTTTAAAGAGTAGATCCATGTGGACTCAATGAGCATTTTACCCGTTGCATCCGCAATATTGATCAGTAATTTATCTCCGTTTAAGAATGAGAAGTCGGTGATAATATTGCCCCCAACGCCTTTTGGCAAGCGGTCAATATTAATTTCTTCTCCTGACGACAATGATATCAGTTTTAAATATTGTTCTTCTTTTCCGTAACCCGGCGACCAGGTCGTTCCAAAATAGGAACAATCATCCGAGAACTTTCCGAGATTTACCGAATGACCATTTAATTTCATTTCCTGCACTTGATCCAGAGTAAGATCAACCGCGTCAAATTTTTCAATCCGAATCTGATTTCCGCCCATTCCATCCAATAAATACGCCATATAATTATCTTTCGTATCTAAAATGTATGGCTGGCGTTCCGTTTCTATATCCAATAAAACTTTGTCGCCATTCACGCTGACAGCGTAGAATTCATTTGGCCCATCCGACCATTTTTCACAAAGCATATAGCTTGAATTCAGCCAGCCGCGCATAATATATTCCTCGCCGTTGGAACTCTTCGCCAGAATTGCTTCCCTGTTTCTTTTCAAATCAAATAAGAATAAGGATTGTCCCTTTGATTCAGCACAATCCTTATTTGATACATAAGCGGCTTTAGAACTATCCGGGCTTATTTTGATTTGTTCATTCCAGAAAATATTACCTCCCTCATGATATTTGCTGAACGTGTCACTTAATTGTGCATATGTCTTCCTGTCGAAATAATTAAGTGAGGCTTTAACCGGGTCCCCTTTTGAATCCAATATCCAAAAACCGATTTCCGTTGAAAACACGGATAAACTGCCGTCGTCACTTATTTCATATCCGCACGGTAAATATCTCACAGATTGTGGTATCGCCAGGTTTTGGCCGTCAACGGCTATTTTTTGCATGCCGATGCTGATTTTACCGGACAAATTTTCAATGGTGATATCGAATTTAGAGGAAGCTTTTGTGTTAAGATTTTTGTCGTCCAGGATTGCTGTCGAAGCTTTCTTCTCAAATAATGCATCGATTGATTTTTGGTCTGTGATATCCCGATCCTGCATTTCCCTTACCAGGACCGCTTCCCCGCCAAAATGGATATTTTTGTAGAGATCATCGCTGACCTTTTCCCAGTTTTTATCCGAATTTAATGAAAATGCAACCGAATAAAGAGAAATAATGAAAGCGAATGCTATCATTA
>DATMXY010000096.1:0-11408 GCA_035561275.1 Anaerovoracaceae bacterium
GAACAAAACTAATCTTTGAGCAGTCAACAATAGAAGAAAAGGCAGAAAAGGAAGAGACCGGTGAATATATCGGGCAGGTTTTCCTGAACGAAAAGAAAAAACTGTTTGAAAGGCTGCTGGAACTGGAAAAGAAATATCCCGGCGGTATCGGAATGTCTGCGGGAGATTGCCACCTTTGCGGCAAATGTACAAGGTCTGCGGGTGAAGCCTGCCTGCATCCTGACAAAATGCGGTATTCCATTGAATCTCTCGGAGGCAATCTGGTGAAAACCACGGAAGAGCTTTTGGGGATCGAACTCAAATGGGTGGAAGGGAAACTGCCGGAATATCTGACCATCGTCACCGGGTTCCTGACAGACGATCCGGAGGCGGAAATATAGATTTTTGACGGAGGGTAAATTCTGTGGTAGAATGTCTCAGAACTGTTTGTGTGAGTGCCGACTGGGAAAAACGCGGCTCCGATCCGCCGCTTTGAATGAGTCGATTTTAACGTGCCGCCGCAAAGAAGAGAATAAGGAGGAAATTCTTATGGACTCGAAAAAAGTGCTGATCATTGAAGATGAAAAATCAATATCAGATATAATAAAATTCAACCTGAACAAAGAAGGCTTTGAAGTGGATACGGCATACGACGGCCAGAATGGCCTGGACAAGGCCCTGTCCGGAAATCCGGACCTGATCCTGCTGGACGTCATGCTTCCTATCCTGGACGGTTTTCAGGTCTGCAAGAAGCTCAGGGAGACCAGTACGGTGCCGATCCTCATGCTGACCGCAAAGGAAGAGGAAGTGGATAAGGTACTGGGATTGGAGCTGGGCGCCGACGACTATATCACAAAGCCTTTCGGCATGAGGGAGCTTATCGCAAGGATCAAGGCCAATATCAGAAGGACCGACCTGATGTCGAATCTGCAGGATGTCCCATCCAATATTCAGGACTTTGGCAGCCTCACCATCGATCTGAACCGCTATGAGGTCAGAAAACACGGAAAAGCGCTGGAGCTTACCCTCCGGGAATTCGAACTCCTCAAATATCTGGCGGAGCGCGAAAACAAGGTGTTTTCCAGAGAACAGCTTCTGGAAGAGGTCTGGGGCTACGAATATTATGGAGATATCCGCACGGTGGACGTTACGGTGAGACGGCTGAGGGAAAAGCTGGAAGACGATTCCAGCGATCCGAAATATATCATGACAAAAAGAGGGATAGGGTATTACTTCAGGAGGCCATAATGATCGGGAAAAAGAGATGGTCCAGCATCAGATGGAGGATCGTATTTATCTACTTTCTTCTCGTCTTCATCGCAACAACGATTATCGGGGTTTTTATCATGAGCCAGCTGGAGGCCTATTATCAGGACTCCGTTCGCAATAATATAACGGATACGGTAAATGAAGTGACGCTGCTGTCCTCTCTTGAGAGTTATGACAACCTGCGGGAACATCAACAAGAGATCCAGGCTGATATCGTCAGCTGGTCCAAGGGCATAACGCAGGAGATCTTTGTAATAGACGACGATTTGACCATCCTGGCGTCCAACAACGAATACTATATTTTGAAAAATGCGGTGGAGCTCCTGGATCAGGGCGTCATAGTCAGGGGTCTCAAAGGTGAAGACGGCGCCGAATCCGACGGCATCACCAAAGGCCAGAAAGAACTTCCCGTCAAAAACATGGTATTTCCCATAGGAGACGAAGGCAATGTCAAGGGTGTGCTCTACCTCCGGGAGGACATGTCCAGTGTTTATGCGACCATCGACAAATCAAAGATTATTTTCGTACAGGCAATGTTCATTGCTCTTTTCATCACAGTCGTCCTCGGGTTTTTCATCGCCCGGAGCATTACCGTCCCCATCAACGACGTAACGGAAAAGGCCCAAAAGATGGCGCGGGGCGACTTCAGCCAGGAGGTCAGCGTGAAATCCGACGATGAGATCGGCCGGCTGGCAGAGATGTTCAATCTGCTCCGGCAGCAGCTCAATCTGACCTTATCGGAAATTTCCAATGAAAAAAGCAAACTGGAAACCATATTGAAATATATGGCCGACGGCCTCATCGCGGTGGATCTGTCCGGCCATATCATCCATGCCAACCCGGCGGCCATGAACATGCTGAACATCACCGCCGACGACATGGAAAACAAGCATTATGACGACATCATCAGGGACTATAACGAAAACCTGATCTTTGAGAAACTCAGGGAAAACAGCAGGGACGGCGGCATAGCTGACATCTTCTTTTTCGGGGGTTCCACCTTTGCGGTGCGATATGACCGGTTCAAGGACGAAAACGCCCAGGACGTCGGAATCATCATGATCCTGCAGGACATCACGGAACGGCAGAAATTTGAAAATATGCAGATGGATTTTGTGGCGAATGTGTCCCATGAGCTGAAAACCCCTCTGACCACCATAAAAAGCTATACGGAAACCCTGCTTACCGGGCAGGTGGACGACCAGGAAACCGAAGACCAGTTCCTTGGCATCATCGATACGGAGGCGGACCGGATGAACCGCCTGGTCAAGGACCTGCTGCAGCTCTCCAGGCTGGACTATCAGCAGGAAAAATGGAACAAGAAGGAAAGCAACCTCATCAGCCTGCTGAAATCCGTCGTGACCAAGGTCGAACTGACCGCGAAGAATAAAAACCAGCATCTCAACTACATCTTTGACGACAGCCAGAAGATCATGGCATTCATCGACAAGGACGGCATCGAGCAGGTACTGATGAACGTGCTGAGCAATGCCATCAAATATACCCGGGAAGGCGGCAGGATCGATATCGATGCGCTGCAGGTCGATAAGACTGCCCGGCTGATCGTCACCGACAACGGCATCGGCATCCCGGAAAAGGAGCTTTCCCGGGTCTTCGAGCGGTTTTTCCGCGTAGACAAGGCCCGATCCAGGGCAATGGGAGGCACCGGTCTGGGGCTCGCCATTTCCAAGCAGATCATCGAAGAGCATAACGGCAGCATCGAAATCGAAAGCAAGGAGGGGAAGGGCACCAGGGTGATCATCACACTGCCTCTCTCCCACGCCAGAGGCAGGAAGAACATAGAATAAATGAGCACCCCTGATAATATATTAAAAAGGGGTGCTTATTTATGGATACACATGTTGTGAATATTGACAACCGGGAGAGAGTCACTGTAACGGAAGTCACCGACGTCGAAAGTTTTAACGAGGAAATTATCCTGCTCACTCTGAAAAACGGCGGACTGATCATCAGAGGCGAGGACCTTCATATTCAGAAGCTGGATCTGGAGGAGGGAAGGGTCCTGATATCCGGCGCCATCGGCTCCGCGGTATATACCGAGAAAAAAGACAGGCAGGAAAAGGGCTTCCTGAAGAAGATCCTGAAGTGAGCGTCCTATGAATGCCGTCGATTCCGAATTCAACCTCGTTAATCCGCTGATCATTAATCAATCTTTTGAATTTGTCGTCATGCTCTTTGCGGGGATGGCCGTCATGCTCTTCTACGGCGTCTTCATCAAAGTAAAAGGCAAATTTAAGCCGGGAAACAGGATGTCTTTTGTCCAGGATATCCTGTTTTGGCTGTTTTCCGCTCTTCTGACGTCGTCTTTCCTTTATTACTGCAGCTTCGGAAGAATGAGCGTCCATGCTTTTGTGGCATTTGGAGCGGGGGCTGTATTGTGGAAAAAGTTTTTTTGTGGTACAATAAACTGATACGGTACGGAAGAGAAGTCTGCAGCCTGCGGGCTAAAGGCTTCAGGCTTCAGGCTACGGGCTGCACGATTCGGGTCCTGTCATTGGACAAGCTAACCGGCGGCAGGTGATTTTTATGTTAAAGAAAAAAAAGCGGCGCAGCAGGGAATTCAGGAACAACAGCCAGGTCATCGATATCGAGGAAGCAAGGCAGATACGGAAACAGAAGCGGGAAGAAGTCGCCGAAAAGAAAACCAGGGTTCACAGACCAAAGTCTGTTGTTTCAAAACGCAAGGCGTTAAAAAAGACCCGCCGGAGGCTGGTATACTTTATTATTTTTCTGGCAATTGTCGGCGTCGTGACTGCATCCGCAATCAATATCGTCAGCCTGAAGCTCACCCAAGCGAGCGTCCAGAAAGAACATCAGGATCTGCTGGATCAGAAGGCCAGGCTTGAACGGATCTATTCCCAGGTAAACAGTCCGGAATATATCGAACAACAGGCCAGGCAGCAGCTCAGAATGATCAAACCGGGGGAAATCCTGTATGTTCTTCCCCAAAATGATAAAAATAATAAAACGACCGGCGGAGGCGTCGTACCGGAATAAGTTATAAGTTTTGCGCAGGAAAAATTAACAAGCAACGGAGACCGGAATGATAAAGGAAATCATAATAGTGGAAGGCAGGGATGACGAAGCCGCGGTAAAAAGGGCGGTGGAGGCGGAAACCATTGCGACCCACGGCTTCGGAATCAGGCGGGAAACATTGGCTCTCATTGAAAAGGCCTATGCCGAAAGAGGAATTATTATATTCACGGATCCGGATTTTGCAGGAGAAAAGATAAGAAAAAGACTATCTGAACGCTTTCCCGGTGGAAAGCATGCTTTTTTGCCAAGGGAGGAAGCCTACAGGGACGGGGACGTCGGAATCGAAAACGCCGCGCCTGAGAGTATCCGGGAAGCGCTGGGCAGGGCGAGGGCTGTAGTCTATGAAAGCCGGGCCGAATTCCGGCAGGAAGACCTGTTAACATACGGGCTTGCCGGATCCGACGGAGCCGCAGCGAGAAGGGACAAGCTGGGGAAAGTTCTGGGAATCGGATACGGGAACGGCAAGGCTTTTCTTAACAGGCTCAATCAATACGGAATTGAACGGCAGGAATTTGCGAAAGCAATCAAAGAAATGGATAAAATAGAATGAAGCTGTACTCACCGGCAACCATCAACGAAATCAGGAAAAAATACGGCTTCAGGCTCTCCAAAAGCCTGGGGCAGAATTTTTTAACCGATAAAAACATCATTGACAGAATCATTGAGAAAACGGATATCGGAAAAGAGGACCTGGTTATTGAGATCGGGCCCGGCATCGGCGTACTGACCGCGGCCGCTGCCGAAGCGGCAGGCAAGGTCATCGCCATTGAAATCGACCGCAATCTGATTCCGATTTTGGAGGAGACCCTCAGGGAATATGATAATATTGAAATCATTAACTGCGATGTGCTGAAAGCCGACCTGAAAGGGCTTTTGGAACAAAACCGGGAAATTAACGGTCAAAAAATAAAAGGGGTAAAAATTTTAGGAAATCTTCCCTACTATATAACGACTCCCATCATCATGAAACTGCTTGAGGACAGAGTTCCGGCGGACAGCATCACCATCATGCTGCAGAAAGAAGTCGCAGAGCGGATCAAGGCCGGACCGGGGACGAAGGTTTACGGAGCGCTTTCCGCGGCAGTGCAGTACTACTGCACCGTCGAGCATGTCGCCAATGCGCCGAAGGAAATCTTTATTCCGCAGCCAAAAGTGGATTCGGCGGTGATCCGGCTCGATATCCGGAAAGAAAAACCCGTGCGCCTCAGCAGTGAAGAGGTATTTTTCGCGGTGATCAGGGCAGGCTTCGGACAGCGGAGAAAAACCCTGCTCAACGCGCTGACGGGTGTTTACGGGAAGACAAAGGTTGAAATCGCCGCGGTTATGGCGGCTGCGGGCATTGATCCCGTAAGAAGGGCGGAGACCCTCAGCCTTGAGGAATTTGCAGCCCTGGCAAACGCGATATCGCCGTGAAAGCCTGCGATCCAGCCCTGAAAACAACTTACTGGAGGAAAAAATAAACTTAAATGGATTTCATAAAAAACTTATATAGCAAATACCTGCATAATGCCATTTCATTATGCGTTGTTCTGGCGTTCGTCATCAATTTTATCATTGAAGCTGTGAGCAGAAGGTCTATTTTTGCCTGTCTGGATTATCTGACTGGTTCGCCGATGACCTTCCTCTATAATACGTTCATGATCTTCTTTTCCTTTTCCATCGCCTATCTGGTAAAACGGCGCATCTTCGTTTATGTGATGGTGTCGTTCTTCTGGCTGGCGACGGGAATTACCAACGGGATCATACTGAGCTACCGGATCACTCCGTTCACCGTGACGGATATGTCCCTGCTCAGCTCCGTAATGTCGATCATTCCAAACTATCTCAGCACAGCGCAGATCGTTCTTGCCGCCGCCGCCGCCGTACTTCTGGTTGTCGCGTTGGTTTTGGCCTTCATCTTTATGCCGAAGCACAAAAAGAAGATCAATTATGCGAAAAGCCTGATCGGAATTCTGATCCTCGGCGCATCCATGTTCGGGCTGACCAATTTCGCCATCAGCCAGAACTGGGTGTCCACCTATTTCGGAAACCTCAACTACGCATACCGGGATTACGGTTTCCCATACTGCTTTATCAACACTTGGCTGAATACGGGGATATCCGCGCCCCAGAGGTATTCCAGCTCCATGATCCGCGGTATCTTCACAGAGGACGAGCTCACGGACATGTTCAGCATCCCCGCCGCCAACAGCGAAGAGAGAAGACCCAACGTGATCATGCTCCAAATGGAATCCTTTTTCGATCCCACTTTAATGGAGAACCTGCAATTCTCGACGGACCCAATTCCCAATTACCGAAAATTAAAGGAAAATTATTCAACCGGCTTCCTGACCGTTCCGGCCCTCGGAGCGGGAACTGCAAATACTGAGTTTGAAGTTCTCTCCGGCATGCGGGTCCGGTTTTTCGGACCCGGAGAATATCCTTACAAATCCATATTAACGAAGGAGACCTGTGATAGCATCGCTTACGACCTGAAACCGCTGGGTTACGGCACCCACGCCATCCACAATCACAGGGGCGCTTTTTACGGAAGAAACAAGGTATTTCCGAATCTGGGCTTTGATACCTTTACCTCTTTGGAATATATGAACAGCGTTTCCAAGACGCCGAAAAACTGGGCGAAGGACAGCGTGCTCACCGAAGAAATCCTTTCCGCTCTTACTTCAACGGAAAGCGAAGACCTGGTCTATGCCATTTCCGTTCAGGGACACGGACAGTACCCGGAGGAAAAAGTGCTGGAAAATCCGGAAGTAACTATGGCGGGCATTTCGGTGGAAAGCGAAGCCAATGCCTTCGAATATTATATCCAGCAGGTTCATGAGATGGATCGGTTCATCGGGGACCTGACCGCTGCGTTGAATAAAATCAACGAGCCGACGGTACTGGTGATTTACGGCGACCACCTTCCGGGCCTGACCATAAGCCGCGAGGATCTGGTCAACCGGGACGTCTATCAGACAGAATATGTGATCTGGAACAATATCGGTCTGGAAAAACAGGACAAGAACCTCTACTCGTATCAGCTGGGGGCTGAGGTGCTCGGCCGCATCGGGATCCATGAAGGCGTCCTGACAAGCTTCCATCAGAATCATTCAGAGGATTTGAACTACCTGAGCGAACTCAGAGCGCTACAGTATGACATGCTCTACGGAAAGGATTATATTTTCGGCGGGATCAACCCCTTCAAGCCCACCGATATGAAGATGGGCGTAAGGGAGATCAAGGTTGAAAAGGTTGTGAAAATCGGCGGCAAGTACTATATCAAGGGAGAAAACTTCACTCCGTACAGCAAGATCTCAATTGACGGGAAAGTGCTTGACACCATATTCCTGGGGCCTTCCGTTCTTGGCCTGCTGGAGGAGGTGCCGCAGGAGGACGTATCGAAGATGAAGGTCAGCCAGGTTGAAAAGAACAACGAAATCCTGAGTACAACGGAATAAACCGCCCAGGCGGATAAAATGATAAAACGGTGAAAAGGGGGTGCCGCGGATGAAGTCTTATGCAGAGAACAACCTGAAAATCAGAATGGCAAAGGAGGATGACGTTCCGGTTATTTTAAAATTTATTCTTGAACTGGCTGAATACGAGGGCGTAAAAGACCAGATCCGGAGTACGGAAGTAGGCCTGAAAAACATCCTTTTTGCAGAGCACGGCGCAGAGGCCTTGATTGCCGAGCTGGACGGGGAGCCCATAGGCTTTGCGATCTGGGCGTACAGCTTCTCCACCTTTACCGGGAAGCCGACGCTTTATATTGACGACATCTTTGTACAGGAGCGCTGGCGGGGCAAAGGGATCGGCAGCAGGATATTTTCCCATATCGCAGGTATCGCCTGCGAGAAGGACTGTGGAAGAATGGACTGGTACTGTATGGAAACCAATGTGTCCGGCAAGGAATATTATCGAAAAATGGGAGCGGAGGAAATCGACTGGTTCAGGGTATACCGGCTGAACAGGGTTCAGCTTGAAGAGATGAGGGAAAGCTCATGAAGACCATCGAAACGGAGAGACTGATCCTCAGAGACTGGGAAGCGGACGATGCGGGCGATCTGTACGAATACGCCAAAAATCCCAACGTCGGACCCCATGGGGGCTGGAAGCCCCATGAAAGCAAAGCAGAATCCCTTGAGATCATACAGACTTTGTTTCTTGATAAATATGATTGCTGGGCCATCGTTTACAAGGAAGGCGGTAAGGTCATCGGATCCATCGGATTCGAAGCCGATACGAAACGACCTGCTATCAACTGTAAAGAGCTGGGCTATGCCATGAGTGAGGGCTATTGGGGAAAGGGTATTATGACGGAAGCGGCAAAGGCTGTGGTCCGGCATGGCTTTGAAGAGCTGAAGCTTGAAATGGTGTCCGTTTACCGGAATCCCCTGAACAAGAGGTCGGGAAGGGTGATCGAAAAATGCGGTTTTACATATGAGGGAATGCTGCGAAAGGCATATAAGATTTATGACGGATCGATCCGCGACGTGGCGTGCTATTCCATGACAAAAGAAGAATATGAAGCGCTTCAGGGAAAGACCCATTACATATATATCATTCAATGCGCGGACGGTACGCTCTATACCGGTTGGACAACGGATCTGGACGGCAGGATCGAGGCCCATAACCGCGGCGCAGGAGCCAAATATACCAGGGGGAGAGGTCCTGTCCGTCTTTTGTACAGCGAAGTCTTCGATACGAAAGGTGAAGCATTGAGGCGGGAAAAACGGATCAAGAAGCTGGGAAGAGCAGGAAAACTGAAACTTGCGGGCTTGGGGAGAGAGGAAAAAGATACGGGTTTAGGGGGAACAGCAGATGGAAGAAAACAGAACGGAAGTAAATCAAATAGAAGAAAGTCGGATGACCTATGATATGGGCGGGCTGAAAACAGTCTTCTGGGGGCTGCTTTTTACAGCCGTCAATATCAGGATTATGGGCTTTGACATCGTGCCCGACTTTATCGGGTACATCATCGTGATCATGGGCCTTAAAAAGATCGAAGCGTATGAGGGGAGGTTTACTTCAGCGAAGCGGATGGCACAGGTGCTTACCGCGGTATCTCTTATCAACATTTATCAGGCGCCTGCCTGGGAGGCATGGGGAACAGAAGCCACGGGTTTAATGGAGAACGCGACGGGTCCCGTAAATTTCAGCGCGGGGATTTTCGGCGACGTTCCGTGGCTTGCGCTTTTCCTTATGATCGTCGGATTGCTGGCGAATCTCTTTTTTATTTATTCCATGTGCATGGGGATGAAAAGCCTTCTCCTCCGGATCGGGGACTTTGCCCTGGCCGGAATCTGCGACGACAGGTGGAAGCTGTTCCTGGCCGCAGAAATAGGGCTTATGGTTTCTGTGCTGTTGGTTTACCTGGGCGCAGGGACGGTTGGGGGGATTTTTGGCCTGATATTCGGGGTGCTGGCGCTCATCGCGCTGATCCTGTTTCTCGTGCTGATCCATCGTGTATATAAAAGCCTTGGAGAAAAGGAGGTAATTTGATGGAAGCG
This sequence comes from Anaerovoracaceae bacterium, assembly GCA_035561275.1. GTDB lineage: Bacteria > Bacillota > Clostridia > Peptostreptococcales > Anaerovoracaceae > Anoxybacterium. Next base: position 9,798 of record DATMXY010000096.1, read on the forward strand.
AAGATCACAATACGGACCAAAACCACTGCGGAGGATTTCAGGACCCTCACCTTTTTCAACCTGTTTTTAAAAAAGCGGATCATGATTTATTTCCTTGCCTTTGCCCTGATCTTTGCCCTGGCGGCGGTCATCGGCAGGCTCAGCGGCACGATAACGGTACCGAACTGGTACTATAATCTTTGCTTTGCCCTTCTGGGATTGATCCTGCTTCAGCTTATCCTGTTTGAATTCAGCGTCCGGCGGTTTCTGAAATCGGACAAGCTGGTGACCGACAACGAACGAGCCGTGACCATCGACGGATCGGGAGTGACGGCGGAGGGCGGAAAAGAAAACGGCTCCGGAGAATATCAATGGGATGTTTTTTACAGCGTTTATGAAACCAAAAAGTATTTCTACCTTTACATCAACACGGCTCAGGCCATCATCCTGCCGAAACGGGATTTCAAGCCTGAGGAAGTCCCGGTTCTTGAAAAGCTGATCAGGGAAAAGCTCGGAAAAAGATTTGTCAAAAGGTGCAGAGGGTAATTCTTCTGCGTCAGTCACGAAATCATATTGTCAGAATAAAGAGAGGATCATGAGATGAGAAAAATTATTGCGACAAAAGCGGCTCCTGCCGCCATCGGCCCATATTCCCAGGGCAACGTATTCGGGAACCTGATTTTCACGTCAGGCCAGGTCCCGTTTGACCCGGAAACAGGAAGCGTAGTGGGAACGACCATAGAGGAGCAGACGGAGCAAGTGCTGAATAATGTAAAAGCGATTCTGGAAGCAGCCGGAAGCTCCCTGGAAAACGTTCTGAAGACCACGGTGTTTATTAAGAACATGAATGATTTTGCCGCAATGAATACGGTCTACGCAAAATATTTTAAGGAGGGCGCGCTTCCATCCCGTTCCGCCGTCGAGGTATCGCGGCTGCCTAAGGACGTGCTCGTGGAAATCGAAACCATCGCATATCTTTAACAGGGCCTGAGCACATCTTTACATTCGGGCTTCGGCGGGGAAGGGCGCCAAGGGAAACCTTATGGCAGCAAAAAAGGCAGAAGAAAAAACTTCTGCTGATTTCTTGCGTTTCGGCTCTGCCCGGCAAAAGTACTCCCGCCGATTTCCCGCATTAATACAGGAAAAGCCGATCCAGTGCCTTTTCCATTATGCACAAGCCTTCTTTAATCAGCTTGATCCCCTTGGCAAGACCTTCTTCCGCTTCGCGTATCTGTTCGCAGCAAATATCCTTAAGTACTTCGCATAGAATGCCGATTCCCTCTTTGATGATCCTGATTCCTTCCTGAATTTCTCTTAACGTTCTGTGGTCTATTACGTTACCAAGGTCTTTCAGCTCTTTTTCAAGCATACAGATCCCTTTTTTTATGCTGTGGATCCCGTCGACGAGATTCTTCTGCGCTTCGTAAAATTTGCCGCAGCGCAGGTTTTTCAGAGCATCGCAAAGATCCTCGAGACCCCGGCAAATATGAAATTTTGCATCCAGGATATTCTGTATCCCTTCGTTACGGTCACTGCCGAAGACGCCGAAACTTTCCGAAGACATAACGCTTACCTCCATTTTTTTATATGGGTTCAAATCGAATAAGTCGATTTGAAGTTAATATAGTATAT
>DATMXY010000097.1:0-2933 GCA_035561275.1 Anaerovoracaceae bacterium
ATGGGATATTATGCAGTATTTTTTCAGAAATATTCAAAAGCGGTGGTCTGGGTGTTCTCGTAAGAATCCGCCCAAGCCGCCGCTTAAATGATCTCAATATTGTCCTACAGTTTGCCGAGGATTTCTTCGTTGTCCTGTCCCAGCTCCGGCGCGGGGCGCGTGGGATCAACAAGGTATTTCCCGCTCTTGATCGGGCTGCCCGGCGCTTTTACCTCGCCGATATCCGGATAATCTACCGAAACGATCATATCGCGTTCCCGGATCTGCTCGTTTTTCATGATGTCTTCGATGTTGTTCACCGGACCGCAGGGGATCCCGGCACTTTCTAAAATTTGAAGCCATTCCGCGGTAGTCTTCTCCCGCAGGATATCGCTTAAGACCCGGAAAAGGGCGTCGTGGTTTTGTGTCCTGCTGTCGTTGCTGATAAATTCTTCCCGGTCGATCAGTTCGGAATGCCCCAGTTCATTGCAGAGCACTTTCCAGTTTTTTTCATTTCCGACGCAGATAATGATATAGCCATCCCTGCTCGCAAACATTTCAAAGGGTGTGATGGACGCGTGGCGGTTGCCCACCGGCTCAGGGACCTTTCCCGACGCAACGTAACGGATCAGGGCGTTTTCCAGCAGGGCGATCTGGCAGTCCAGCATCGCGATATCCAAACGGTCCCCATGACCGGTCTTCGTCCCCGCGTAAAGGGCTCCGATGATCCCGATGGCGGCATATAACCCTGCGGCGAGGTCGCCGATGGAAACCCCGACCCTTGTGGGTTTGGAGCCGGGCTCGCCCGTCATGCTCATAAGACCGCCGTATCCCTGGACAACCAGGTCGTATGCCGCCTTTGTCCGGTAGGGACCCGTATGTCCGAATCCAGTGATCGAGGTGAAAACAAGCTTCGGATTGATGAAATCCAGCCATTCCTGCGTGATGCCCAGCCGGTCCAGGACGCCGGGTCTGAAATTATCCACCATAACGTCCGCGTCTTTGATCAGCTTTGCCAGCTTCTCCTTATCAGCCTCGTCCTTTAAATTCAGGGTTATGGATTTTTTGCCCCGGTTGATGCTTATGAAGTATCCGCTCTTCCCCTTGATGATGGGCCCGTACCCTCTGGCATCGTCGCCGGTCTCCGGCGCTTCGACCTTGATGACCTCTGCGCCCAGATCCGCCAGGATCATCGTGCAAAAGGGCGCCGCGAGATTTCGCGACAAATCTATAACTTTGACGCCTTCCAGCATTTTTTTCATTTTAGGCTCTCCTTTCGAATGTCATCGATTTACTTCAGATTGATTCGCTGTGATTATTTATTTGCTGTTATTATTCATCCGCTACTGTATCATTTAACCGCTATGCTAAAGTGGGATATTCGAGTGCTTTTTGTACGGCACAGGGATCTCCTTGTTTTCCAGCATTTCAAGATGCGTTACCAGCTTGGCTCTCAGGTCGGACGGGTCGATGATATCATCGACAATGCCGTATTCGGCCCCGCGGTACGGATTGAGGTATTCTTCCTGATACTGTTCCTCCAATTCCCTTCGCTTTGCTTCCTTGTCCTGTGCCTTCTCCATTTCGCCTTTAAAGACAATATTGATCGCGCCGCCGGCGCCCATGACCGCCAGTTCCCCTGTCGGGAAGGAAAGCACCACGTCGGCGCCCATCCCTTTTCCGCACATAGCGGAATACGCCCCGCCGTAATCCTTCCGCACCACAACGGTGATCTTCGGCACCGTTGCTTCGGAAAAAGCGAACAGAAGCTTGGCCCCGTTCCGGATGATCCCGCTGTGCTCCTGTTTGACTCCCGGCAGATAACCGGGACAGTCGGCAAAGATGAGCAGCGGAATATTGAAGGAATCGCAGAATCTTACGAATCTCGCCGCCTTCCAGGAAGCATCGATATCGATGCAGCCGGCCAGGATCTTCGGTTGATTGGCGACGATACCCACGGTTTTACCATTGATCCTTCCCAGACCGATGATCATATTCGGCGCAAAATCCTTTTGAACTTCCAGGAAATCGCCGTTGTCCAGGGTAAGGGTGACGATTTCCTTCATATCGAAACCCTTGCTGGGATTCAGCGGGATGATGTTCTTGATCTGCGTGGTTTTCCTGTCCAGGGGATCGTTGCACAGATATACAGGAGGTTTTTCCTTGCTGTTGGAAGGCAAAAATGAGAGCAGCCTCCTTGTCAGATCCATGGCCTCCTTTTCCGACCCGGCGATAAAATGCGCAAGTCCGGTCTGCGAACCGTGGACCCGGGATCCGCCGAGCTCGTCAAAGGTGACTTCTTCGCCGGTAACCGATTTGATCACCGCAGGGCCGGTAATAAACATTTTCGCCAAAGGCTCCGCCATGATGATGAAATCGGTCAACGCGGACGCATAAGCCGTACCGCCGGCCGCTACTCCCGCAATGATTGAAATTTGAGGAATCCACCCGGAAGCGACACTTGTGACGCCAAATACGGAACAGTATCCGTGCAGCCCTGCCACTCCCTCCTGGATCCTGGCGCCTGAGGCGTCGTTGATCCCTACGGCGGGAACTCCCGATTTCATGGCCATTTCGATGGTCCTCTTGATTTTGATCCCCTGCGCCTCGCCAAGGGACGCCCCCATGACAAACACGTCGTTGGAAAAAGCACAGACCCTGCGGCCTGAAACCTTTCCAAACCCGGTGACAACGCCTTCATTCTCCAGATCTTTTTTGTACAGATCAAAGCTTACGCATCTGTTTTTGACCCAGGGAAACGTTTCTTCATACTTCCCGTCGTCAAAAAGGAGCTGAAGACGCTCCTGCGCTGTGAACCTGCCCTGGGAATGGGCTTTTTCAACCTTTTCGGGATTATTGGCAATCGAAAACTTTTTTCTTTTCGATTCAAATAATTCGTAAACATCCTTGCTCATACACAAATTTCCCTCCTGAAAGCTGATTTACATAAATCC